>JAGQIT010000673.1 GCA_020431135.1 Myxococcales bacterium
CACCGCCACCGCCACCGACAGCGCCTCGGCGAGCGCGACCGACTCCGCGACCGACTCCGCGTCGGCCTCGGCCTCGGAGTCCGCTTCGGCGTCTGCCTCGGCGACCGACACCGACGGCCTCCTCCCCTGCGGCTGGCACATCACCGAGATGTACTACGCCTGCGAGGCCGCCGGCGGCACCCCGGGCCTCGAGGACCCGCTGGCGATGGCGGACTACGCGTGCCCCGACATCACGCTCAACGCGGGCGACGACTGCGGCGAGATCGACAACCTCGGCTGCTGCGACGCCGTCGGCGACAACTGGTACTGCATCGACGGCGTCCTCGCCATGGACGAGTGCTCCTAGGTCTCCGCGAAGCGATCTAGAGAACTCGAAGAAGAAAGAGGAGGGGCCCCGCTCGGGGCCTCTCCTCTTTCTGCATGAGAGCCGCGACATGAGCGCGCAGGCGGCTCGATCACTCGCGGACGATCACCGTCGTCCCCGGGCTGTCGTCGGTCGCGTGGACGCCGTGCCAGCCCTCGGGGAGGAAGGGCGTCGTCCAGAAGAAGAGCCAGCGCGCGTCGCTCGGCCCGAGGTTGACGCAGCCGTGGCTGCGGACGTGGCCGAAGGAGCGGTGCCAGAAGGCGCCGTGGAGCGCGTAGCTGCCGTAGAAGAACATGGTCCAGGGGACATCCTGGATCGAGTACGAGCCGTCCGACGCGGTGTTGCCGTCCATCGTCGACGAGATGTGCTTCGAGTAGATCCGCCAGCGCCCGGTCGGCGTGTCGAAGGGCTCCTCCTCGGACCCCTTCTTGCCCGTCGACACCAGCGTGACGTAGACGGGGCGCGTCCCCTCGTAGGCGACGAGCATCTGCTTCTCGAGGCTGACGTCGACCCAGCGCTCCCACGGCTCGAGGCCCTTGGGCAGCGGCTGGAGGTCGGGCATCACGAGGTCGTCCTTGCGCACGAGGTTGCCGTCCGCCGTGATCATGTAGGCCTTGCCCTTGATCTCGGTCTCCTCGTTGACGTCGACGAAGTCGCGCTTCTCGAGGGTGCCGACGGCCTTGAGCTTGTCGTCCTCGGTGAGCTGGAGGAGCTTGGTCGTCTTCTTCTTGACGAAGGCGACGGGGAAGAGGGTCTCGTCGTCGAGCGCGACGCCCTGGAAGTCCTTGGCCTTGTAGCCGGAGATCGCGCCGGCGTTGACGAAGGCGCCGCGGGCGGTGCGGAAGAAGGTGCGGCCGTCCTCGCGGATCTTGTCGCCGAGCGAGAGGAAGAAGCCGCGCTCGAGCCACGGCGTACCCGGGCTCAGCGGCAGCTTGACGTCCTCGGGCGCCGGACCCTCGTCGGCGCCGTCGTCTGCCGGCGCCGCCTCGACCGCGCCCGTGCCCCCGTCGGTGTCGGCCCCCGCGTCGCTGCCGGGCGGCGGCGCGCCGGTGCGCTCGGCCTCGCGGAGCGCCCGCTGGGCCTCGGCGATCTTGACCTCGTTGGCGGTCGGCAGGCGCCACCACATCGGGCTGTTCCACTTGCGGACGTAGCCGTACTCGTAGGGGTGGGCCTCGTCGAGCCGCGGCTTGGGCGGCTCGTTGCTCATGTACGGCGCCCGCTCCTCGTCGGTGACCCAGCCCTTGCTCGCGCACACGTAGCCGCCCATCGGCAGGCCGTGGAAGCCCTTCTTGCACTTGCCGCTCGGGTCCTCGATCTTCGGCGTCACCATGAAGCGGCTGCCGATCCGCAGGTAGCCGAGCTTCTCGCTCTCCATGTCCGGGCGCGAGTAGATCGCGACGACCTCGTAGCCGGCGAGGCCGTGGACCGTGAGCTCCTCGTCGGGCGGCGGGTCGGCGGCGAAGACGACCTTGCCGTAGCTCTCGGGCGCGGTCGGCTCGAGCTCCTCGGGCTCGCCGGTGCTGCCGGCGGTCGTCCCCTCGCTCGTCCCGGTCGCGACCTCGCTGTCGACGCCGCCCGCCTCGGCGCCGCTGGCCTCCGCCGGCGCCTCCACCCGCGGCAGGGTGCTCGCGGGGGTCACCTCGGCGGCCTTCCGCGGCGCGGCCTCGCCGTCCGGGCCGCCGCACGCGAGGGCGAGCGCGGCCGCGAGGGCGAGCCAGGCGGTCTTTCGTGGGCCAGACATGCGGAGTGCATAGCGTACGTGCCGCGTTCGCGGAAGATTCCGGCGCCCAGATCACTCCCAGAGCCGCGAAACGCGGCGTCTACCGCGAGAACCGCGGACAACGGAGGGGATCGCGGCGTCGCTCACAGGCGCAAGGGGCGCGCATGGCCCCTCGTGACGTGACCCGCGGCGAAGCGGGCCGAGGCGATCGCGTGCACCTCGGCGGCCGGCGAGCGGACTCGCATCGCGGAGGTGACGCGATGCCCGCCGCGACCTCCTTAGACGGTCAGCTCGCCCCTGGAGACGGTCAGCGCCTGGCCGCCGAGGAGCACGCGATCGCCGGAGATCCGGACCCGCACCCAGCCGCCGCGCGCCGACGCCTGGTAGCCGGTGAGCAATGGCCTTGCGAGGCGATCCGCCCAATAGGGGCCGAGGCAGCAGTGGGCCGAGCCCGTCACCGGATCCTCGTCGATGCCGACGCCCGGCGCGAAGAAGCGCGAGACGAAGTCGGCCTTGGCGGTCGTCCGGGCCTTGGCGCTGACGATCACCCCGCGGGCGCCGAGGTCGGCCAGGCGCTCGAAGTCAGGGCGGAGGCCGCGGACGCGCTCCTCGTGGTCGACGATCACGAGGTAGTCGCCGTCGGCGCTGCGCCCGAAGAACTCCGCCTCGTCGACCCCGAGGTGGCGGAGGAGGTCGCGCGGCGGGACCTCGGCCTCCGGCGGCCGGCTCGGGAAGTCGAGCTCGATCCACGCGTCGACGCGGCGGGCGAGGAGGAGCCCGCTGGCGCTCGTGAAGCGGATCAGCCGCTCCGGCGCGACCCAGCCGGCCTCCCAGAGCGCGTGGGCGCTGGCGAGGGTCGCGTGCCCGCACAGCTCGACCTCGGCCGCGGGCGTGAACCAGCGGATCGTCAGCTCGTCGCCGACGCGCTCGACGAACGCGGTCTCGGAGAGGTTCATCTCGCGGGCCACGGCCTGCATCCACTCGGCGTCGCGCGGCTCCTCCCCCAGGAGACAGACCGCCGCCGGGTTGCCGGTGAAGGGAGCGGCGGCGAAGGCGTCGACGTGGAAGAGCTTGATCGGCATCGGGACCTCACGGAGCGGAGCAGGCGAACCAGGGCGGCGGGCGATTCACGGCAAAGGTAGTCGATCCCGCCGCCGCTGACGAGGCGGCGCCCGTGACAAAGCGGGCATCCCCGCGGACAAACAGCGTTGCAGGCGCTCCAGCGGCGAATTCGCCGCGTCGCGGAGAACCCGGGTCCTGCCGGGCGAGCCGGTCCGGGCGCCAGTGGGCCGAGCATCGATGCATCAGCAACTGGCTCCGTGCGACCGCCCGGCGAGGTCGCACGGTCGAGCGAGCCTTCCGGGCGCGGCGCTAGGGCGCGGCCTTCTTCGCGGCGGCCTTCTTCGAAGCGGTCGCCTTCGCAGCGGTCTTTCTCGCAGCGGTCTTTTTCGCAGCGGTCTTTTTCGCAGCGGTCTTCTTCGCGGCGGTCGCCTTCTTAGCGGCGGTCTTGTTCGCAGCGGTCGCCTTCTTAGCGGCGGTCTTCTTAGCAGCGGTCTTCTTAGCAGCGGTCTTCTTAGCAGCGGTCTTCTTAGCAGCGGTCTTTTTCGAAGCGGTCTTCTTAGCGGCGGTCTTGTTCGCAGCGGTCGCCTTCTTAGCGGCGGTCTTGTTCGCAGCGGTCTTCTTAGCAGCGGTCTTCTTAGCAGCAGCAGCGGTCTTCGTAGCAGCGGTCTTCTTCGCGGAGTTCGCCTTGTTAGCAGCGGTCGCCTTCTTAGCGACGGTCTTCTTAGCAGCGGTCTTCTTCGCGGCGGTCTTCTTCGCGGCGGTCTTCGCCGCCGCAGCCTTCTTCGCCTCGCCGCCCGCAGCCCTCCCCCGCACCTCCTCATACCGGGCAATGAATTGCTCGGGCGTCATCCACCCGAGCACCTCCGCGAGAACATCGAGCGCGAGGTCGTCGAGCTTTTTAAAACGAACGCACGACTTGCCCATGTTCAGGCGCTTGCCGGAGGCCGCCCAGGCGCGCTCGAACTCGGCGTTGCGCTCGCTGCCGTAGACGGCCATCAGGTAGAGCGAGAGGTGGTTCTTCTGGGCGGCGAGCGCGACGATCCCGAGCGGCTGACCGTTGTAGGTGTCGGGGTAGCGCGACAAGGGCACGCACCAGCCGATCATCCCGTACTGGATCCCCTCCTCGAAGCCCGCCGGGAGGCTGCGGTTCACGAGGTCGCGGACGGCCGCGATGACCTCGCGGCGATCCGGCGGGAGGGCGTCGAGGTACGCGGAGACGGTGGCTGCGCGGCTGCTGACCATCGCCGCGATGCTACCAGCCCGCGGGCCGGGCGGCGCGCTCCCTCGCCTCCGCGCGGCCTCCTCCGCGGCCCTCCGAGCCCTGGCCTCGCGACGCCGAAGGTCGACGCCGATCGGCGCTCCGTGTCCGGCGAACTCGACGTGGAGCGGGCGTCCCGCGCACTGAACTCGCCGCTCGGGTACCGCTACGGCGGCGACGCGGACGGGCCGCTAGCGCGCCGTCGTCCCGCCGTCGATCGGCAGCTCGACGCCGTTGATGAAGCTCGCGGCGTCGCTGGCGAGGAAGAGAACGACGTCCGCGACCTCCTCCGGCCGACCGATGCGTCCGGCGGGGCTGACCCGGCGGACAAACGCGGCCATCTTCTCGGGGCTGCGCGCGGCCGCGATCATCCCGTCGACCATCGGCGTGTCGATGAAGGACGGGTGGATCGAGTTGCAGCGGATGTTGTCCCCGCGGGCGGCGCAGTGGAGGGCGACCGACTTGCTGAGGAGGCGGACCGCCCCCTTCGACGAGCTGTAGGCCGCGAGCTCGGCGACGCCGCGGAGGCCGGCGACCGACGAGATGTTGATGATGCTCCCGCCGCCGCCCTCGCGCATCAGGGGTAGCGCGGCCTTGCAGCCGAGGAAGACGCCCTCGACGTTGACCGCGTGGACCCAACGGAATTGCTCGAGCGTCGTCGACTCGATGTCGCCGAGAACGCCGACGCCAGCGCCGTTGACGAGCGTGTCGAGGCGCCCGTGGAGCGCCCGCACCTCGTCGATCACCGCGGTCCAGGCCGCCTCGTCGCGGACGTCGTGGTCGATGTAGCGCGCCGCGCCGCCGAGCTTCGCGGCGAGCTCGCGCCCGCGCTCGCCCTGGATGTCGGTGATGACGACCTTCGCGCCCGCGGCGGCGAAGCCCGCGGCGCAGGCGGCCCCGAGCCCCGAGGCGCCGCCGGTGATCAGCGCGACCTTGCCAGTGAAGTCAGGCATCGCCCGAGAGTGGCCCTCGGACCCGGTGGCGTCAACCGCCGTGCCGGGCGGCCTGCGGGGGCTCCCGTGCCCTCGCGGACCTGAACGCGGGTGCTCGTCACAACGCTCAGGACCTCTCGATCACGGCGCGAGAGCACGCGGGCTCCCACCGCAGGCGGCCGCGAAGCGGTCCGCGAACCGCCCGCGAACCCCCCTGCTGGCGATTGACAGCCCCGCGACCTCCGTGGTCCGATGTTCTTCGCCATGGCCCCGCCGCTGCTCCCGTTGACCCGCCTCATCGCCTGTCCCTCATGCCAGGAGCACGTGAAGTCGAGCGAGCGCACCTGTCCGCACTGCGACGCGGCGCTCGGGACGACCGACAGCGGGGTCGCCCGCGCGGCGGCGGCGGTGCTGATGGGCCTCGCCCTGGCGAGCTGCAGCGGCAAGGATGACCCCGAGCCCGAGTACGGCGTCCCGGCGACCGAGTCGGCGAGCGCGAGCGCGAGCGAGAGCGCCTCGAGCTCCGGCTCCGGCAGCGAGAGCGCGTCGAGCACGAGCTCCGGCAGCGAGAGCGGCACCGGCAGCTCGACGAGCGGCACCACCCAGGGCTCGACGAGCATCGAGCCGGACTACGGCGTCCCCACCACCACCGCCGAGCCGGACTACGGCGTCCCCACCACCACCTCGACGACCGACGGATCGACCACCGCAGCGCCGACGACGACCGCCGAGCCGGAGTACGGCGTCCCGGACTCCGGCGCGTAGGAGGCCGTCCGAGCCTTCGCCGCGCAGCCTCGCGGCGAGCTCCTGGCAGCGCGCGAGGGGTCGAAGACCCGCCTTCTGACCTCGCCTTCTCTGCGGTGCGCGCGCGCGCCGCTCGGGCGCTTCGCTGATGTCGCGCGCCGGGGCCCTCCGCGCTCCGGTGAGCGCGGCTCCGGCTCAGGACGCGTTCGCCGGATCGCGGCGCCGACGCTCGAAGGTCTCGGCGATCAGCGCCTCGGCGCGCCGCGGCTCGATCGGCGGCGAGAAGAAGTAGCCCTGGGCGAACTCGCAGCCGAATTCGAGGAGGAGACGGCGCTGCTCCTCGGTCTCGACGCCCTCGGCGATCACCTTCA
>JAGQIT010000674.1:0-4744 GCA_020431135.1 Myxococcales bacterium
TAGCGGCTCTTGTAGGCCATCGACGCGCAGGCGGCGATGTAGAAGCCGAGGTAGAGGTAGCGCAGGTCCCACCGCCGACACAGCTCGACTTGGGTGAGGATCGAGAACACCCCAGGGGACAGGTCCGCGCGGTCAGGGTCGAAGTAGAAGTAGACCGCCGACAGGGCCGTCGCCGCGCGGTCGACGATCGCCACGCCGAAGAGCTCGCCGTCGACGCGGTAGCGGAGCTCGAAGGTGTCGCAGCAGGTCTCGACGAGGAAGGCGCGGTAGCCCGGCTCGTCCATCGCCTCTTCGGTCGCCGCGAGGCCGCGCCCGCGCTTGTGCTTGTTGTAGAGGGCGAGGCGCTCGTCGGAGTACTCGGGCGGGCCGATCTCGTAGGTGATGCGCTCCTTGCCGCGCCGGAAGATCCGCCGCTGCGTCTTGCCTGGCTCAAAGGTCTCGACGTCGATGCGGATCGGCTCGCACGCCCGGCAGGCGGCGCAGGCCGTGCGGTAGAGGAGCACGCCTTGGCGGCGGTCGCCGGAGCGGAGGCGGCTGTCGAATTCAGCGGCGGTGAGCCAGCGCGTCGGCAGGCGCATCGGCAGCCGCGCTTGGTGCCCCACGAGGTACGGGCACGCGAGGGGTTCGTCGTAGACGACGAGCTCCGGCGGTGCGGAGGCGAACACGCGCGGGCGCCAGTTCATCAGCCCCCAGAGTATAGGGCCGACGATGGGCCGTCGCCCGCCGATCCGCTACGCTTTGCCGATGCCGGAACTCGACGCCCTCGATCGCGGCCTCGCGCGCCTCGCTCTGCGGACGCCGACCCTGCCGCCGGCGACCACGACGAACACGCTCATCGTCGGCGAGCGCCGCCTCGCGGTGATCGAGCCGGCGACCCCGGAGCCGGAGGAGCAGGCCGCCCTCGACGCGGCGGTCGCCGCCAAGATCGACGCGGGGGGCGAGCTGGTGGCGATCATCGTCACCCACCACCACGCTGACCACGTCGCCTACGCGGACGGCCTGCGCAGGCGCTTCGGCGGCCGCGTGCTCGCCCACCGGGCGACGGCGGCGCGCGTGTCCTTCGCCGTCGACGGCGAGCTCGACGACGGCGACGTGATCGACCTCGGCGACCGGGTGATCGAGGCGCTGCACACCCCGGGGCACGCGCCCGGGCATCTCGTTCTCCACGAGAGGTCCACAGGGATCGCCTACGCCGGCGATCTCGTCGCCGGCGAGGGGACGATCCTGATCGATCCGGAGGACGACGGCGACATGGGCGAATACCTCCGGTCGCTCGGGCGCGTCGCCGACCTCGGACTGCGCGCCCTCATCCCCGCGCACGGCCCGGTGATCGACGCGCCGGATCAACTCCTCGCGCGCTACATCAAGCACCGCCTGATGCGCGAGGGGAAGCTCCTCGCGGCCCTCGAGGGCGGTCCGTTGCCGCGCCAGGAGCTCCTCGCCCGTGTCTATGACGACGCGCCGCGTCAACTGTGGCCGCTCGCCGACCGCTCGCTCGAGGCTCACATGCGAAAGCTCGAGGGCGAAGGACGTCTGCATCGGCACGGAGGCGTCATCCGCTCGTCAACGGCGCGCTGAGGGCCCTTCTCCATCCACGTACGCGGGCCTGCGCGCTGCCGACCGCCGGATTTTCTAGCGACAGGCGCCGGCCTGGGGGGTACCATCCCCGCATGGGCTGGTCCTTCCCCGCTGCCGGGTGAGAGGGTCGTAAAACGCCAGCCAAAGAGAGTCCCATGCCGACAATTCTGCTCGTCGAGGATAACCCCCTGAGCTCGGACATGCTCTCGCGCCGCCTCCGTCGGAAGGGGTACGAGGTGCTCACCGCCGCTGACGGTGACGAGGGCATCAGCCTCGCAGAGGAGCACACGCCGGACCTGATCTTGATGGACATGAGCCTGCCCCGGAAGGACGGGTGGACGACCACCCGGATCCTCAAGCAGGGCGACAAGACGAAGGCGATCCCAGTGATCGCCTTGACCGCTCACGCGATGTCTGGCGACCGCGAGAAGGCGCTCGACGCCGGGTGCGATGACTATGACACCAAGCCGGTCGAGCTCCGCCGGCTCCTGACGAAGATCAACCGCTTTGTCCCGGAGCCGTCCAAGGCGAAGTCGTAAAGCAGCCGCGCGCCCGTCCGATTGACTTCCGCTGAGCACCTCGCTATCGCACGAAGCGCGCGCAAGTCGGGGAGAAACAGCGATCGCTGAGAATGGCAAGCCTGATGACCGGACCCGAGAGCCCCGCGACGCTTCCGCCGACGACGCGGCGACCGCAGGGGAGGCCGGGTTGTCATCACGCGACGCGCTCCTCGACGAGCTCCGCCAGCGCTTCGGCCGGATCCCGGCGGTCTTCGCCCCGGCCCTGACCTCGGGCCCGCTCCTCGCCGCCCTCTGGGGGCCGCTGCGGGCCCTCGAGAGCGACGCCCGCCTCGAGCGGGGGTTCATCCACAGCCTCCTCGCCCTGGTCCATCAGGCCGCCAGCGACACCTACGCGGTCGTCTGGCACCTGATCGCCCTCGCCGAGCTAGGGGCGACGCCGGCGGCGTTCGCCGAGCTCATCGACCTCGCAGAGGACGACGCCGGCCTGCCGCCGCACCTCGCGGCCCTCGAGGGCTGCGAGGAGCCGCTGCCCCGCAACCCGCCGTCGCCGACGATCAAGCGGGCGCTCCTCGCCCTGTCGCTCGCCGCGGCGGATCGCGCCGAGGGGGCGACCGGCCCGCGCCGGCGCCTCCGCCACCTCCTCGGCCCCGAGCGCTACGCCTGCTGGGTCGAGACCGTGCTGGTCGCCCGGACCTGGGGTGAGTGGCTGCGCTCCTACCCTGAGATCGACTTCACCATCGAGGCCGCGCTGGCCGGCCGCTTCGAGGCGCTGTGCCGCGACATCCCGCGCCTGCGGGGCTTCGCCCTCGCGGCGGACGACGCGGTCGCGCCGGTCAGCTCGTCGCTCGCGCAGTCGGACATGGCGGCGCGCTGGCGCGTCGACGCCGACACCGTCCACACGGGCATCGTCCAGGTCGGCCTCGACGGCCAGGTGATCATGACCAACACCGAGGCCCGGCGGATGTACGGGGTCGACGAGAACGGCCTCGAGGCGCTCAACATCAGCGACCTCGAGGGCCTGATGTTCTGGGAGGACGGGACGTCGTGCCCGGTCGAGGAGTACCCGGCGATGCGCTGCCTCGAGACCCTCCGCCCGCAGGGGCCGCAGGTCCTCGGCCACCGCCGCCAGGACGGCGAGATGATGTGGGCGACGTACACGGCGACGCCGCTCCTCGACCCCCAGACCCGCGAGGCCGTCGGCGTCACCCTGACGGTCGTCGACATCACCGATCGCAAGCGGGCCGAGGCAGCGCTCGAGGCGACCGAGCGCCGCTACCGCCTCCTCGTCGACGCCTCGGACAGCATGATCGTGCTCTTCAGCCCGAGCGGGGCGATCCTCGCGGCCAACGAGACCGCCGCCGGCTACGTCCGGATCCCGGCGGAGGGGCTGATCGGCAAGACCCTCCACGAGCTCCTCCCCGACGCCGGCCTCGCCGACGCCTACCTCGCGCGCAACCTCCAGGTCCTCGAGACCGGCGAGGGCGTCGAGCTCGAGGAGATGCTCGAGATCGCCGGCGAGCTCCGGTGGTTCTCGACGCGCCTGCGCCCGGTCCGCGACTTTAACGGCAACATCTACGCCGTCCAGGCGCTCGTCCGCGACATCACCGGCCGGCGGCGCGCCGAGATCGCCCTGCGCGAGCGCGAGGAGCTCGCCCGCCACGAGTCGCTCCATGACCCGCTGACGCGGCTCCCCAACCGCGTCCTCCTCCGCGATCGCCTCGAGGTCGAGGTCGTCCACGCCAAGCGCCACCCCGGGTACCTCTTCGCGGTGCTCTGCCTCGACCTCGACCGCTTCAAGAACATCAACGACAGCCTCGGCCACTCGATCGGCGACCAGCTGCTCATCGAGTTCTCGCGCCGCCTCCTCGAGACGATCGGCCCAGAGGACACCCTCGCGCGCACCGGCGGCGACGAGTTCGCGATCCTCGTGAAAGACCTCCACGAGCCGACCGAGGCGCTCAAGCTCGCCGACCGCGTCTTGGGGATCCTCCAGCAACCCTTCTCCGTCGGCGACCAGCAGATCTACACGCCGACGAGCATCGGCATCGCCCTGTCGTCGACCGACTACGACCGCCCAGAGGACATCCTCCGCGACGCCGACACGGCGATGTTCCGGGCCAAGAGCCGCGGCAAGAACCGCTACGAGATCTTCGACAAGGGGATGCACCGCGAGGCGGTCGAGCTCCTCGTCCTCGAGAACGACCTGCGCCGGGCGATCCGCCGCGACGAGTTCCGCCTCTACTACCAGCCGGTCGTCGAGCTGGAGACCGGCGACCTCGCCGGCTTCGAGGCGCTGCTGCGCTGGGAGCACCCGACCCGCGGCCTCGTCAGCCCCGGCGACTTCATCGCCTTCGCCGAGGAGACCGGGATCATCATCTCGATCGGCGAGTGGGTGCTCCAGGAGGCCTGCCAGCAGATGCAGCGCTGGCACCAGCGCTACCCGCTCGACCCGCAGCTGACGATCTCGGTCAACCTCTCGGGCAAGCAGTTCGCCCAGCCGGCGCTGATCGCCAAGGCGCTGCGCGAGACCTCGCTCGACCCGGCGACCCTCAAGCTCGAGATCACCGAGAGCGTGATCATGGAGGATCCGCGGGCCGCGTCGACGCTCCTCCAGGAGCTCCAGGGCCAGCAGATCCAGTCCTACG
>JAGQIT010000674.1:4757-4925 GCA_020431135.1 Myxococcales bacterium
CGGCTACTCGTCGCTGAGCTACCTCCACCGCTTCCCGATGTCGGCGGTGAAGATCGACCGCTCCTTCGTCGCCGAGATCGGCCCCCAGGGCGAGAACGCCGAGATCGTCCGGACGATCGTCAACCTCGCCCACAACCTCGGGATGAAGGTGATCGCCGAGGGCGTCGA
>JAGQIT010000675.1 GCA_020431135.1 Myxococcales bacterium
TCGGGCTCGGGCTCGGGCGCGGGCTCGGGCGCGCCGTCGCAGTCGAACTCCGGGTTGTCGGCCTTGATCGCCATCAGCTCGTCGACGAGGGCGTCGCGGAGGTCGGCGGCCTTGCGGGCGTCGCGGCTGCGGCGGGAGCCCCGGAGCTCGGCGTTGTCCTCGAGGAAGTGGGCGATCGTCTCCTCGGCCTTGCACAGGTGCGAGGGCCGGCCGTCCTCGGAGAAGGCGGCGCGCCGGGCCTCCACGAGCTCGAAGAGGACGGCCGCGCGGCGCTCGAGCTCGTCGCGGGGGAGCGCCTCGTAGGCCTCCTCGAAGCGCTCCGCGGCCGCCGCGAATTCGCCGTTCTCGAGGGCGCGGCGGCCCTCCTCGTAGAGGGCGACGGCGTCCTCGGGATCCGCAGCGGAGACCGCGCGGGGCGGCAGGCCGGCGACGAGGGCCGGGATCAGCAGGGCGACCGCGCAGCGCTCGCGCCAGCCGCCCCGACCACGCCCTCCGACCGCGCGCCCGGTACCGTTCTCAGCCTGCCGTGGAGCGCGCTTCGGGATCATTCTCAACGCCGCTTTGACGCGAGCAGGACCCAGAATAGACGATCGCCGACCGCCCCCACAAGCGGCGGGAGCGGTCAGAGTCGCCCGCAGGGCCGGTCGCGTCGGCGTGCGCAGACCTGCTCAGGCGCCCGAGTGAACCTGTCTCTTTGGTCAGGATTGTGCCGACCCCTCGGGGAAGCGCCGGCAGCGCGCGGCCGCTAGGCGCGCTTTCGTCGGCGGCCGCGCCAGGCGAAGGCGAAGACGAGCCCGAGGCTGAGGGCGCCGCCGAGCGAGCGACCGAAGGCGCGCACCGAGCAATTCGCGCGGGTGCCGTTGTCGTAGTCGAAGCGCTTGTTCGACGCCCGGATCGCGTCGTCGATCGCCTCGCCGTTGTCGACGTCGACCTGCGGCGCGCCGGCGGGGGCGATCACCTCGACGCGCTCGGCGAAGGGCGCCTCGAAGCTCGTCCAGCTGCCGTCGACCTCGAGGAGGAGCTCGCGCTCGTCGTCGAAGACGACCTTGTCCGAGCCCTCGCAGGGGATGTTCCGCGTCGCGGTGTGCGCGTTCGGGACGTCGGGGAGGTCCGGGTTCGTGACGAACTCCGGGTCGGCCGTCATCTCGTGCGGCGACATGATCGTCAGCATCCGCGTGACGTACGGCCAGGTGTTCAGGAGATCGACCGCGTGCTTGCCGGGCTGGATGATCCGCGCGTCGAGGTCCGCCGCAAATTTAGCGCCGTCCCAGGCGACGTCGTCGATCAGCTCCTCGAAGCACGACAGGCACTCGTAGAAGTCGTTCTCGGCGACGCCCGGCGGGGTCGGCAGGTAGTTGCGCAGGAGCGGAAGGAGCATCGGGTGGTTGTAGGTGCACTCGCCGAAGTCGAAGCACTCCATCAGCCCCTGGCTCGTCAGCGCGTCGATCACCGAGTAGCCGCCGTTGGTCACCGGCGTCGCGCCGGCGAAGATCGACGCGTTCCAGCGCGTGTCGTAGAGGCCGCCCTGCGACACGACGTTGCTCGTCCCGGCGTACTCGGTGATGAACGCCTGGCCGCCGGCCTCGTCGATCGCCTGGATGACGACGTCGAAGTAGTTGTTCGCGCCCTGGATCCAGTCGAGCAGGGCCTGGTTGAGGACGACGTGCTTGTAGACGGTCGGCGCGGCGCGCTCGCGGGCGAGGGCGAAGACGCGGATCGGCATGTCCTCCGCGGCGGCGATCCGAGTGAGGCGCAGCGGCACGCACGGGCGGTCGCCCTCGTAGGTCATCGCCAGCGGCTGGAGCTCGTCGACGCCGGCGCCGTGGATCAGCTTGGCGGCGGCGAAGAAGTAGCCCTCGCTCAGGTACTCGGCGAGGATCGGCGGCGCGTCGTCGTCCTGGGCGTAGCCGTTGTCGTTGAGCCAGTCGAAGAGCTCCTGGGCGTTGCCGCCGGTGAGGACGACGATCTCGAAGGCGCCGACGATCTCGCGCTTGACGATCGTCGGCCCGCCGTCGCTGTCGCCGGCCGAGGTCCCCTGCCCGGTGGCGCCGGCCGACTCGCCGTCGAAGGTCGCGTTGTCGAGGCGCCCGGCGGCGCAGCCGAGGCCGTCGCCGCTGTCGTCTTGGCAGTCTGAGACCGCCTGCAGCGTGTAGGTCGGCGCCGTGCCGTTCAGGAGGTTCGAGAAGAGCAGCTCCGAGCCGGCCGTGAAGGTCGGGATCGCCTGCACCGGGATCACCCAGGCGAACTTGTCGGGGTCGCCCATGTACTGGATCTGGATGTGGGCCTCGACCGTGCCGGCGGCCCCGTCGACGACGAAGAGGATGTTCTCGCCGGTCTGATCGACGGGCACCGGCATCGCCCCGTCGCAGAAGAGGCCGCCGCAGGCCTCGGCGACGCTCGGCGCGGCGGCGGTCGTCAGCGCGAGAGCGGCGGCGAGGCCGAGGGAGGCGGGGGCGCGGCCGCGGGTGAGGAGTCGACGGGACGGGGTGCGCAGGGAGGCCATGCGCCTATGGGACGACAGATCGCCGCCGGCGTCCACCCCCGCGGGGGCCGAGAACCGGCGCAAAAAGCCGCGGGCACGCTGGCGCGCGGGCGCAGGCGACCGCGGCGGAGGCGGGCGGTCAAGCTCAGCCGCGGCGGCGACGACGGCCGGCGAAGGCGAAGGCGAAGATGAGCCCGAGGCTGAGGGCGCCGCCGACCGAGCCCGGGCGCACGGCGCAGTTGAGGCGGCTGCCGTTGTCGTAGTCGAAGCGCTTGTTCGACGCCCGGATGAGGTCGTCGATGAGGTCGCCGTTGTCGGTCTCGACCTGCGGCGCGCCGGCCGGCGGGACCACCTCGACGCGCTCGGCGAAGGGCATGTCCCCGAGGTCAGGGAAGGTGCCGTCGGGGCGGATCAGGAGCTCGCGGCCGTCGTCGAAGACGAACTTGTTCGAGCCCTCGCAGGGGATCATCTGCGTCGCTCGGTGGGCCATCGGGAAGTCCGGGAGGTCGCCGTTGCTGACGAACTCCGGGTCCTCGGTCATCTCGTGCGGCGACATGATCGTCAGCATCCGCGTCAGGTAGGGCCAGTTGGCGAGGAGCTGGGCCGCGTGCTTGCCCGGCTGGATGATCCGCTCGTCGAGCGCCTGGGCGAACTTCGCCCCGTCCCACTGGACGTCGTCGATCAGCTCCTCGAAGCACTCCATGCACTCGTAGAAGTCGGCCTCGCCGACGCCGGCCGGGGTCGGCAGGTAGGTGCGGAGGATCGGCAGGAGCATCGGGTGGTTGTAGGAGCACTCGCCGAAGTCGAAGCACTCCATCAGGCCCTGGCTCGTCAGCGCGTCGACGACGCTGTAGCCGTTCGCGGTCACCGGCGTCGCGTCGACGAAGATCGACGCGTCCCACTTCGGCGAGAAGAGGCCGCTCGTGGCGACGACGTTCGAGGTCCCGGCGTACTCGGTGATGAAGGCGCGGCCGCCGGCCTCGTCGATCGCCTGAATGACGACCTCGAAGTAGTTGTCGGCGCTGTTAATCCAGTCGAGGAGGACCTGGTTGAGGGCGACGTGCTTGTAGACGGACGGGCCGACGCGCTCGCGGGCGAGGGCGAAGATGCGGATCGGCATGTCGTCGACCGCGGCGATCCGCGTGAGGCGCAGCGGCACGCACGGGCGGTCGCCCTGGTAGGTCATGACGAGCGGCTGGAGCTCGTCGACGCCGGCGCCGTGGATCAGCTTGGCGGCGGCGAAGAGGTAGCCCTCGCTGAGGTACTCCTCGAGGATCGGCGGCGAGTCGTCGTCCTGGGCGTAGCCGTTGTCATTGAGCCAGTCGAAGAGCTCCTGGGCCGTGCCGCCCTTGAGGACGACGATCTCGAAGGCGCCGACGATCTCGCGCTTGACGATCGTCGGGCCGTCGTCGCCGGTCAGGCCGTCCGCCGTGTCGAAGCCGCCGCTGGCGCTGCTCTCCGCGAAGTCGCCGCCCGCGCTCTCGAGCGCGGCGCCGCAGCCGATGCCGCCGCCGCCGTTGTCCTCGCAGTCGCTCTGCGACGAGAACGAGTAGGTCGGCGCGGTCCCGGCGAGGAGGTTGGTGAAGAGGAGCTCTGAGCCGGCGGAGAAGTCGGGCTCGGCCTGCACCGGGATCACCCAGGCGAACTTGTCGGGGTCGCCCATGTACTGGATCTGGATGTGGGCCTCGACCGTGCCGGCGGCCTCGTCGACGACGAAGAGGATGTTCTCGCCGGTCTGATCGACGGGCACCGGCATCGGCATCCCGCCGTCGCAGAAGAGGCCGCCGCAGGCCTCGGCGACGGCGGGCGCGGCGAGGGTCGCGACGCCGGCGACGGCGGCGGCGAGGAGGCCTCGGGAGAGGTGCGAACGGCGGGGGCGGGCGCGATAATCCATGGCCACCATGGGACGCGAATTCTCGGTCAGCGTCCAGGGAAAACCCGCGATGGCGCGGGGTTGCGGGGGGTCTGCGCGGCGGAGCGACGGGCGCGGCGGCGCGCGGAGGAGCTGGCGCTGACGCCGCTCTGCCGCGTTCTCGCAGGCGCAGCGACGCGCAGCCCCGCGGCCGGCCGGGCTCACTCGTGGACGACCAGGCAGAGGTCGCTGTAGGTCACGTCGATCATCCCCCAGTCGAGGCCCTTGTAGTTGGTTGTCCCGAGGAGCAGGTAGCGCCAGGCGACGTCGGGATCGCTGTAGAACGCCGGGTAGTTGAGGGCGGCCTCCTGGTCGTCGATGTAGAGCCAGGCGCGCCCCTGCGTCGGGCTGAGCGGCCCCCAGTCGACGCGGATCGTGTGGGTCTCGGCAGGCGACCAGCCGATCGCCGGCGTCAGCGGCTCGAGGAGCTGGCCGTCGCCGATCCCCGCCTGGAGCTTGAAGACGTCGTGGAAGTTCTCCTGCTGGTTCGTGTGGAAGCGGCTCTCGATGGACGCCGCGCCGTCGTAGTGGGTGCCCTTGTCGCCGCTCGCCTCGTCGAAGAGGCCGACGTAGTAGCAGACCCCCATCAGGCAGCCGCCGACGTCGGCGTGGATCCCCGTGACCTTGAACGAGAGGCTGCCGGCGCGGACGGTCTGGCCGAGGTCCCAGGCGATCTGATCGGCCGGCGACGTCGTCCGCCAGCCGACGCCGGGGATGAAGCTGCCGCCGACGACCTCGCCGAAGGCCGGCGCCTCGTCGAGGCGCTCGCGCACGAGGCCGCCGGGGCAGAAGGCGTCCTCCGGGGCACCGGTGGTCCCGGTCGCGTTGCCTGTGTCTGTGCCCGCGTCCGTGTCCGTGCTTCCGGCGGCGGTCGTCGTGCTGTCCGCGGCGGTCGTGCCCGATGTGGTGGTCCCTGTGCTCGCCTCGCCTGCGCCCGTCGACGTCGCGTCGCTCGTCGACGTCCCCTCGCAGGCGCACGGGCCCGCGGCGGAGCTGTCCGCGGCGCACATGAGCCGGCCGAGCGTGCCGTCCTCGCACGCGCAGATCGGCGGCGCGCCGGGATCGCAGGCGCCGCTGTCGCTGTCGTTGTCAGGCGCGCCGCCGCAGGCCCAGAACCAGAAGAGGACCGGAGCGATGGCGGACGCTGACAGGATACGACCTATGTACAATCTGCCGCGCTCGGCGGCGCGGGGGAGGCTGCGCATTCACCGAGGCTACACATAAATAACGCGCCGCGGGAGCGCGTGTCTGATGAATGGTTTGTGGGCTGCGATACGACGCAATTGCGGGCGCCGCGACGATTGCGCAGAGTGTGCATAGTTCGCCCTAGCGCGGGCTGTACAGATAGCAGGAGATCTTCTTGAAGATCTGGTAGTCCGTGTCGGCCCAGCGCCGCGGGACGCCAGCGTCGCCGGTGTTGTAGACGATCGTCACGGCCCCGTCGCCCCAGGTGAAGATCTCCTCGCGGCCGTCGCCGATCATGTCGACGACGAGGCCGGCGCCCTCGTAGGGGTTGAAGTACTCCTGGTCGCTGACGCCGGTCCAGGTCCGGGTGTCCTCCATCACGCCGCCGGCGAAGACCGGGGTGCGCAGGCTGTCGTCGGCGGGCGAGACCACGACCATGCGCGAGCGGATCGCGTGCACGCCGTCGTTGCTGACGTGGCGCTCGAGATAGAGGACCTCAGCGCCGGGCTCGGCGTCCCAGTAGATCGTCTGGACGTACTCGCCGGCGTTCTCCCAGCCCGGCGGGACGCGCCAGTTCGGCCGGATCACGGCGCCCTGCGCGTCGGTCATCCAGTGGTTGAGGCCGTTGGCGTTGCGCGCCAGGACCTCGAGCCCGGGGCGGTCGACGTCGAAGTCGCCGACCGCGTGCTGGTGCGGGTGGAGCTCGCTGTGCGGCGAGTAGGTCCGCCAGATCTCATCATTCACCTCGGGCCCGTAGGCGACGAGCGAGGGCTGGCCGTTGTGCGGCGCGTAGACGCTGTGGACCGCCTCGAGGCCGGGGCGCGCGGGGTCGATGTCGGCGACGGTCGACGCGTGGATCGCCGAGAGCTGGGACATGCCGCCGACGTCGAACTGCCAGAGCTTCTCGCCGGTCTCGCGGAGGGCGAGGGTGCCGTAGAAGATCTCGTCGCCGCCCTGGCCGTCGAGGTCGGCGGCCTGCGGCGTGAGGTAGACCGAGATCGCCGCGCCCATCGGCTGGGAGAACGCCCACTCCTGCGCCGCCTCGTCGGCGCGCAGGTCGTAGGCGGCGACGTTGAAGTGGCTCGCGTAGGCCGGGCCGGCGACGACGACCCGCGTCGCCGCGTCGCCGCGATCGTCGGCGCGGCGGCCGAGCATCACGTACATCCAGTCGGCGCCGCCCGGCAGCGGGATCGTCCGCTCGAGCGCCCCGGTCGCGCCGTCGTAGACGAGGAGCGTGCGCCAGTCGCCGCCGATGTGGAGGAACTCCGGCGCGCCGTCGCCGTCGGCGTCGCCGATGTAGCCGTAGGTCGTCAGGTTCCAGAAGTAGTGGCCGGGGAAGTCCCAATTCGTCTGCGTCGGGAGATCCCAGAGCTTCTCTCCGCAGGTCGTGTAGCCGGCGATCCGGTCGCGCCGGGAGATCACGAAGTCGGGAAAGCCGTCGCCGTCGAGGTCGCCGATCGCCGGGCGGCCGTTGAAGTCGATGGGGATCGTGAGCTCGGCGAGCTCGCCCGGCGTCCCCGAGAAGAGCCCCTCGAGGCAGGCTGGGCCGACGCTGGGCTCGGGCTCGGGCTCGCAGACGCCGGCCTGACACTCGCCGCCTACGCACGGGGTCGCGTCCGCAACGAGGGCGCAGCCGGGGGTGCAGCACTCGCCGCCGTCGCAGGCCTCGTCAGCCTCGACAACGCCGTCGCCGCAGGTCGCCCCGTCGGTGCTCCCCGCGGAGGCGCTCGCGTTCGAGGTGGCGGACGACGAGTCGCCCGTGCTGCCGGCGGTCACGCCGGACGTCGCGCTCGAGGTCGCGGCGGAGTCGGACCCGTGGGTCGTGCCGCTGAGGCCCTCGCTCTCGCTCGTCTGCTCGCCCGCGTCGCCGGAGCAGCCTGAGAGCGGGAGCAGGAGCGGAACGGCGAGGAGAGGGGCCAGCGAGATGCGTGTCGTCTTGTCCTGCACGGAGAACTCCAGACGCGCGCCGACCCGGTCGCGGCTCGCCGCCGCGAGCCACAGGCCGATCGGCGGCCGGCGACGCTAGCACGCGGTCGTCCGCGGGAGATCGGCGAAGTAATTTGTAATGTCTGTGATCTGATCGACAGCGCAAACGAGAATGTGGGGTCCTCCGGGTGGCTCGCGGAAATACGTCGTTTGCCCTGGCGGGGAATTGAACATCAATATCAATAGGAGCGAAGAATCGATGGGGTCGGGCCTTGCGGAGAGCGACATCGACCGGCCATCATCGCCGGGCATGAGTCCGCCGGGCATGAACGTATTACGCGCGCTGCTGGAGAGCGCCTGCGTCGACGCGCCTGCGGTCAGGGGATCCTCCGCCCACGCGCCGACCCTTCGCGGCGCCGCGGCGATCCTCTGCGCCGCCGGCTTGATGGCGACCTCCGCCTGCTACGAGGGCGCCGCGGCGCACGACGACGACGACGACGCGACCTCGTCGACGAGCGTCGGCGACAGCGGCGACGACGGGGGCAGCGGCGGGTCGTCGACCGGCGACGGCGGCGAGCCGGCGGCCAAGCCGTCGTCGGGGCCGACGGGGCTGCGCCTGCTGACGCCGTCGCAGTACCAGAACTCAGTGCTCGACGTTCTCGGCGACGTCGCGGCGCCGGCGCTCGGTCAGTGGCGCTCGTCGATCGCCGCGGCCCAGGGCGGCCTCTCGTCGGCGTCGGTCGAGAACTACGAGGAGGCGTCGATCGCCGTCACCGAGGCGATCTTCGGCGACGAGGAGGTGCGCTTCAAGCTCACCGGGTGCACGCCCGACGCGACCCCGGACGATCCCTGCGCGGCCCAGGTCGTCGCCGACCTCGGCCGCCGCGCCTGGCGACGGCCGCTCACCGCCGACGAGCTCGCCCGCTACACAGAGCTCGCCGCCGACGTCGCCGGGCTCCTCGGCGGCGACGCCTGGCGCGGCCTCCAGCACGCCGTCGCCGGGCTCCTGCAGTCGCCGAACTTCCTCTACCGCGTCGAGGTCGGCACGCCGGTCGACGCGGCCGACCCGACCTACGTCCGCCTCGACAGCTACGAGCTGGCCTCGCGCCTCTCCTACCTCGTGTGGAACACGACGCCCGACCCGGCGCTCCTCGAGGCGGCCGAGCGCGGTGACCTCGACGACCCGGCGGGCCTCACCGCGGAGATCGAGCGCCTCCTCGCGTCGCCGCGGGCGCGCGCCGGCGTCGTCCAGCTCTTCGTCGACATGTTCGACCTCGACGCGCTCTACTCGCTGCAGAAGAACCAAGAGCTGCTGCCGGCCTTCACGCCGACGATCGGCCCGGCGATGCGCGCGGAGATCGAGCGGGTGATCGACGACACGGTGCTCGTCCAACGCGACGTCCGCCGCCTCTTCGACACCCGCGGGGGCTTCGTCGACGCCGAGCTCGCGGCGCTCTACGGCATCGAGGGCGAGTTCGACGACAGCTTCGCGCCCGTAACCCTGCCCGAGACCCGCGGCGGCCTCCTGACCCTCGCGGGCTTCCTCGCGATCAACTCCGGGGAGGCGAGCACCTCGCCGACCCGGCGCGGGCTGACGATCCGCGAGGTCCTGATGTGCCAGCTCGTGCCGCCGCCGCCGCCCGACGTCGTCCCCGAGCTGCCCGAGCCGGGCGAGGGCGGGCCGATGACCAAGCGCGAGCTCCTCGAGCAGCACGCCTCCGACCCGAGCTGCGCGAGCTGCCACGTCTTCACCGATCCGATCGGCCTCGCGCTCGAGCACTACGACGCGCTCGGCGGCTACCGGGCGACGGATCAGGGGCTGCCGATCGACCCGAGCGGCGAGCTCGACGGCACGCCCTTCGCCGACGCCCTCGAGCTCGGGACGATCTTCGCCGAGGAGCCGGCCGTCGCCGACTGCCTCGTCCGCAACCTCTACCGCTACGCCACAGGGCACATCGAGCAGGTCGAGGAGACGGCGGCGATCCTCGAGCTGCGCGGCGAATTCGTCGACAGCGGCTACGACCTCACGGCCGCCGTCGAGGCGCTGGCCCGCAGCGAGGAGTTCCGCTTCGCCACCCTGGCGCCGGAGGACGCACCATGAGCACCCGAACCCGACACATGAAGCGGCGGACGATGCTCCGCGGGATCCTCGGCGGCGCCGGCACGGTCGCGGTCGGTCTGCCTCTCCTCGAGGCGATGCTCGACAACCACGGCGAGGCGCTCGCCGACGGCAGCCCGCTGCCCAAGCGCTTCGGCGTGTGGTTTTGGGGTAACGGCACGCACCCGGGCAACTGGGCGCCGCAGGCCCAGGGGGCCAACTGGCAGGCGACGGGGATCCTCGCCGGCCTCGCGCCCGTGAAGGAGGAGATCAGCGTCATCAGCGGCGGCACGCTGCCGGTGAAGAACGCCCACAACCTGCACGTCGAGGGGGCCGTGGGGATCCTCGCCGGCGGCAACCCGCTCCTCCACCCGTCGTACAAGGGCCAGGCGAACAACTGGGACTTCCTCACGGTGCCGTCGCCGTCGGTCGATCAGATCGCCGCGGAGCACCTCGCCGGCTCGTCGCCCTACAAGACCTTGGCCATCGGCATCACCCCGGTGCACACGTCGAACGCCGGGTCGAACAACGCGCCGGGGACGGCGATCAGCTACATCTCCCACCCGGCGCCCTACGTCTTCAATCCGCCGGTCATGGACCCGAGCAAGCTCTTCGCCGAGCTCTTCGGGATGTTCCACCCCGGGGAGCCCCCGCCCGAGGCGCTCGCGCGGGCGAAGGTCCTCGACGCGATCCGCGACGACGCTTCGACGCTGCGCGGGCGCCTCGGGAAGTACGATCAGTCGCGCCTCGACCTCCACCTCGAGGGGATCTCCGAGCTGCAAAATCGCCTGACGGCGATGGTCGCCGGCGGCGAGTACTGCTCGACGCCGCCCGATCCGGGCAACCCCGACTCCGCGCGCCTGCGGGCGCGGGCGATGGCCGAGCTCGTGGCGATGGCCTTCGCCTGCGATCTCAGCCGCGTCGTCTCCCTCGAGTTCTCGAGCCCAGCGTCGCACGTCGGGTACCCGGACATCGGCATCACCAACGCCAGCCTCGGGGCCAGCTTCCACGAGTACGAGCACCAGAAGGGCTACGACGCCAACGTCATCAAGGGGCTGACCTACTTCATGGAGCTGTACGGCGAGTTCGTCGCCGCCCTGCGGGCGATCCCCGAGGGCGACGGGAACGTGCTCGATCGCTGCTGCATCCTCGGGACGAGCGACGTCGCCGGCGGCTGGGACCACGCGTTTAACGACTTCCCGCTCCTCGTCGCCGGCGGCGCCGGCGGGGCGCTTGTGCGGCCCGGGATTCACGTCTCGCTCGGCGGCGGCAACCCCTGCCGGGTGCCCTACACCTGCCTCAAGGCGGTCGATTCGCCGGTCAAGAGCTTCGGCTCGGCTCAATACGAGACGAGCGAGGCGGTGCCGGGGCTGCTGGTGTAGTTCGGGCGGCGGAGGCGTCGCTCGTTCGACGCCGCCGCCTATCCCGGGTCGGCCCTCGCCGACGCTCTCGGCTCTGATGACGCCCGCGGTACGCCTGGTACCGCGGCTTCGGCGAAGCCGAGAGCGCCGAGAATTTACGGGACAGGTTTCGAGTCCGGCGATCGCGGCCGCCCTGGACACAGCATCAGGTCGTCGGAGAGCGCCGGCGCGTGCAGCTCGACGCGGCGGTTGCGGGCGCGGTTCTCCTTGGTGTCGTTGGGGGCGAGCGGCTGCGTCGGCCCGAAGCCGCGCGCCTCGAGGCGATCCGCCGCGATCCCCTTGTCGATCAGGTAGCGGCGCACCGACTCCGCCCGCTTGCGGGTGATCTCGACGGCGCGCTCGCGCCAGTGCGGGTCGTCGTCGCGGTGGCCGTCGATCTGGATCAGGATCTCAGGGTTGTCGCGGAGCACCGCGACGATGCGATCGAGCGCGGCGTAGGACTGCGGGCGTATCGTCGCCTTGTCGTACTCAAAGACGAGGCCGTCGATCGGCCCGAGGATCGTCAGCAGCTCCTTCGTGAAGGTCGGCGTGCAGTGGGGCTCCGGCTCGGCGACGCTCTCGACCGCGGCGCCGGCTGGCCCGCTGTCGTCGCTCGCCGCGGCCTCGGGGCCGTCGGGGTTCTCCGCCAGGTCGGTCGGCGTCGATCCGTCGTCGGTCTCTGCGGGCGTCGCGGGCCCCTCCGCGGGCGCGCGGCTCTCCGCCGTCGGCCCGCGCTCGCAGGCGAACGCAAGCGCGCCCGCGACCAGCAGCGCCCGGCGGACCGCCGCGACCCTCACGGCAGCGGCACCCACAGGCGGACGTTGCGATCCTCCGGCGTGCCCTCGCCGGTCCCGCGCCACTTGCTCGTGTAGTCGACGACGGCGCGCGCCCGGCCGGCGGCGGCCAGCGGATCGTCGGCGTCGTAGAAGTCAAAGGCGATCCCGGTGACGCTGAGGTAGCCGTTGTCCTCGTCGCGGACCTCGACGACGCGCATCTGCTGCGGCTGATCGACGAGCGACGCCGTCCGCATCTCCCAGTAGGGGCTGCCGCCGAGCGGCTCGATCACCTCGACGCCGTGGCGGTGCGAGTGGGCGCAGAGCTGGAGGATCACCCCCGGGTACTCGCCGAGGAAGGCCTGCCAGTCCTCGGTTGTCAGGGCGTCCTCCTGGACCGTGCCGCCGAGCCCGCTGCCGTCGCTGAGGGAGGTCGAGCAGTGGTGCGAGGTGATGATCACCGCCTCGCCGTCGGCCTCCGCCTTGTCGAGCGTCGGGCGGATGTAGGCGTCGACGTCGGCGGCGTGGATCACCCCCTTGTCGGCGCCGGTCGCCGCGGCCGTGTCGACCACGACCACGCGGACGCCGCTGTCGCCGATCGCGAAGTCGTAGAGCGCGCGCCCGCGGTCGACGGTCGCCGCGTCGATCCCGTGGCCGTCGCCCGCGGCCGCGACCGCGGCCAGGAGCTCCGGCACGGTCTGCAGCGCCCGCGTCGGGTCGGGGACGATCGTCCCGGTGACCACCGGACCGCCGGGCATCGACCAGTCGCGCGTGCCGCCGTCGGCCTTGTCGCCGATCGCCAGGTTCGCCTGCGAGCTCACCGTGAAGTTGCCCTGGACGAGGACGTCGTGGTTGCCGTTCACCCAGCGCCAGGGGACGTCGAGGCCGACGGGCGTGAAGGGATCCTTGGGGTCGTTGCTCGGGCCGGCGACCGGATCGTCGTCGGCTCCGGAGTCGCAGTGCACCGGCCCCGGCCCGCCGTCGAGGATGCGCACGAACCAGTCGAGCTCGTTGCCCTGCGCCGAGTCGATGTTGTCGCCGCCGAGGAGCACGAAGTCGAGCGGGCGCTCCAGCGCGATCGCGTTGATCGTCCGCGCCGCGGCGTTGAGCACCTGGCACATGTGGGCCTCCTGCGGGCGGAAGGCCGAGTTGAGGGCGTCGGGGCTGTCGAGGAGCGCGACCCGGGTCGGCGACTCGTCGT
>JAGQIT010000676.1 GCA_020431135.1 Myxococcales bacterium
GACGGAGTAGCGCCGGGTGATCAGGTCGTCGGTGATCCGCTCTAGCGCGTCGTCGTCGAGCATAGGCGCCGCGCGGCGGCGGCCGGGGAATCTCCCACGCGCGCCCCCGCGGAGCGAGGGGAATCGACGGGCCTCGCTATCGGGGGGCGATATTCGCCGGGCGAATGACTTGGCCTCGCCTGCCACTTCGACAGCCGCCGCGCCGGGGCGCATTCATGGGTCTATGCACTCCACAAATACGAGTCGAATGAGGCGCACGAGCGGCGCCAATAGTCACGCCAAACGGCGGGTTCTCGTCATCGGCGGCGGCGGGTTGATCGGTCGGGCCGTGACCGCGCTGCTGCGCGAGGCCGGCGGCGGCGCGCGCTACGAGGTGCTCGTCGCCTCGCGGCGGACGACGCCGCCGGTCGATCTCGAGGCGCCCGCGAGCATCCGCCTCCTCTTGGAGGGCGCGGGGCCCCTCGACCACGTCGTCGTCGCGGCCGGCGACGCGGTCTTCGGCGGGCTCGCGGCGCTGACCCGCGGCGACCTCGAGGCGAGCGTCCTGAGCAAGCTCCTCGGCCAGGTCGAGGTCGCCCTCGCGGCGCTCCCCCGCCTGCGCGACGGCGGCTCGGTGACGTTGACGAGCGGCGAGCTCTCGCACGCGCCGATCCCCGGGAGCGCGGCCGTGGCGATGGTCAACGGCGCCCTCGACGGCTTCGTCCGCGCGGCGGCCCTCGACCTCGCGCCCGGGCGTCGCCTCAACGTCGTCTCGCCGGGGTGGATCCGCGAGACCCGGCTGCGCATGGGGCTGCCGCTAGAGCCGGGCGTGCCGGCGCGGGCGATCGCCCAGCTCTACGTCGACGCGATCGAGAGCGGCGAATCGGGGCGCGTGTTTCAGGCGACCGGCGGGCCCGCGCAGGTGGTGCAGCGCTCGGCCTGACGGCCCTCCGCGGGCCTCAGGAGCCGCGCACCGGCGCACGGCTCGCGTCCGTCGCGTCGCCCAGATGGACATGTCTATCTAGACATGTTGTTTCTCGGCGACGCGACCCGCGGCCCTGAGCGTCAGCTCGCGGCTTCGGCGGGCGGCGGCGCGGCGCTGAAGATCCGCGCGAGGTACTCGACCAGCGGCCCCTCAAGAGCGGGCTGCCCGCGGAAGCCGATGTGGCTGTCCGGGCGGACGAGGAAGAGGCACTCGCCGCGCGCCCCGAAGGCCTCGTGGACGACCCCGTCGGGGTCGAGGAGCACCGCGGCGTCGTCCCAGCCGGGCGGCGGCGCGTCGCCGACGTGGACCAGGTGGGGCGTGACCGCGTCGCCGTAGCGCGCGGTGATCGACGCCGCGAGCGCGCGCAGGAGCTCGGCGGCCCCCGCCTCGGCGTGCGCCCCCGGGAAGAGGAGGAGGTGGAAGCCGAGGCCGCCGAGGGCCTCGTGCAGGTGGTGCTCGCCGGCGGCGCTCGACCACGCCAGGTCGGGGAGGCGCTGCCCGGGGGCAGGGGCGTCGCCGAAGGCGATCCGGTCGCGCAGGCTCGGCGCCGCGTGATCGCTCGGCGCGAAGAGATGCGTGCGCCAGAGGTCGACCTGCGACTCGGCGGCGAGCGAGCTCCCGGGGTAGCCGACCTCGAGCATCGAGATCGTCTGCGACATCCGCGTCTGGACGAAGCCGAAGTTGAAGAGGAGCTTGACGAGCTGCTTGCGGATCCCGCGGGCGACGCGGCCGCGCAGGCCGGAGACGATCGCCAGGTTGCGGGTGGCGACGTCGGTCCAGTCGAGGGTCGCGCGGGCGAGCGGGCGGCGCTCCTCCTCGTAGGTGTTCAGGAGGCCGGCGTCGGCGCGGCCGCGGGCGACGAGCGCGAGCTTCCAGGCGAGGTTGTGGGCGTCCTGGATCCCCATGTTCATCCCCTGGCCGCCGGCCGGCGAGTGGATGTGCGCGGCGTCGCCGGCGATCATCACCCGGCCGCGGCGGTAGGCGCCGGCGAGGCGGCAGTGGATCTTGAAGCCGACCATCCACTTCGGATCGCTGACGCGGGCGTCGGCGGGGCCGCGGCGGCGGAGGAGCTCGTCGAAGAGCTCGACCGAGAGCTCGGCCTCGGCGTCGGGCGGGTTGAAGGCGATCAGCCGGTAGCGGCGCTCGCCCGGCAGCGGGAAGGCGGCGACGGGCCCGTCCTCGCCCATGTAGGTGATCACCTCGTCGTCGGGGAGCGGCGTCGGCCAGTCGATGTGGACGTCGGCCTGGATCAGCGCGATCTCGTAGGCGAAGCCCTCGAAGTCGATGCCGAGGGCGTGGCGGACGGTCGAGTGGGCGCCGTCGCAGCCGACGAGCCAAGGGACGCGGACGGCCTCGCGCGCGCCCGAGGCGTCGACGAGCTCGGCCGTCACCGCGTCGCCCTCCTCGCGCAGCGACTCGAGCCGGACCCCGCGCTCGACCTCGATCCCGCGCTCGGCGAGCGCGGCGATCAGGTGGAGCTCGGTGGCCCGCTGCGACAGCGAGAGGACGTAGTTGTAGTGCGAGCCGTGGATCGCCAGGGCGACGTGGGCGAGCTCCTTGCCGTGCTCGTCGTGCATGCGGAAGCCGCGGAAGAGCTTGCCCTCCGCGAGCATCGGCTCGAGGACGCCGAGGCGGGCGAAGACCTCGAGGGTCCGCGCGTGGATGACCTGCGCCTTCGACCAGATGCTCGGCTCGGGGCTCTCATCGACGATGCGCACGCGGAGGCCGTGGCGGTGGAGGTCGAGGGCGAGCGAGAGGCCGACCGGGCCGGCGCCGACGATGAGAACTTCGGGGGCGGTGGGCATGGGGCGAGTATCGCAGGCGGCGGCGTCCGCTGCGTCGTGTGTTTCGCCGGGGCTGAGGCGTCGTTCGCGGCGGAGCGGTGGCTCTTCGCGGGCGATCTCGCTATCGTGGCCGGGTGCGCGGCTCCCCGTCACAGCGCGACCCTCGCGGCGCGGCCGCCCGCGCCCGCGCTAGAAGAGACGAATCGCAGGGGGGTCAGCTCGATCTCCTCAGCGGGGCGCGCCGCGGCGGGCCGGAGCCCGAGCCGGAGCGCTGGGACCTCCCCGACGCCGAGCTCTCCCTCGACCGCGGCTTCCTCCCTCGCGACGAGGCCGACCGCCTCTTCGCCGCGCTCCGCGACGAGGTCGCCTGGCGTCAGGACGAGGTCCTGGTCTTCGGCCGGCGCCACGCGGTCCCGCGCCTCCACCAGTGGTACGGCGAGCCCGGCCTCGTCTACCGCTGGTCGGGGATCGCGATGACGCCGGAGCCGTGGACGCCCGCCGTGGCCGCGCTCCGCCGGCGCCTCGAGGCGAGCGTCGGCGTCCGCTTCAACAGCGCCCTCATCAACCTCTACCGCGACGGCCGCGACTGCGTCGGCTGGCACGCCGACGACGAGGCGGAGCTCGGGCCGCGGCCGCGGATCGCCAGCGTCAGCCTCGGCGCCGGCCGGGACTTCGTCCTCCGCCACCGCGAGCGCCGCGACCTCGGGACGACGAAGATCCACCTGACCCACGGCAGCCTCTTGGTCATGGGCGGCGCGACGCAGGAGGCCTGGGTCCACGCGCTGCCGCGGCGCCTGCGGGTCCGCGAGGCGCGGATC
Organism: Myxococcales bacterium; assembly: GCA_020431135.1. Classification (GTDB taxonomy): domain Bacteria; phylum Myxococcota_A; class Polyangia; order Nannocystales; family Nannocystaceae; genus JADJRG01. The sequence goes on from JAGQIT010000676.1 coordinate 3,567, forward strand.
AACCTGACCTTTCGGACAATTATGGCCGAGCGGTCGCCTGTCACCACGGTCAGTTGACGTGGATGCGACGCGACGTCGCTACGGGAGCGCTGAGCACGCGCTGCTGTCTGTTCAATTTGGACCGACGTCGCGCGGTCGCCGGATCTCTCGCGCTCGATATTCCCGCATTGATTGCGGCGCCCGGAGAGCGTCGCGTGTGCGCCGCGGTCGCGCCCCCTGCATCGGTGACGTTGGGTCGGCTCGCGGATCGTGCTACGACCGCAAGCCGCCATGCCGAAGAAGCGACACACCTACGCCCTCTTTGACACCCCCGACGCCGCGACGGCCGCCTACGACGCGCTCTCCGCCTCGGGCTGCTCGTCGGAGCACTGCAGCGCGATCCTCCATCAGCGCCACATCGACGAGACCCTCCTCGGCGAGGGGGAGAGCGCGAGCCCAGAGGGCGCGCGCCGGGGGGCGATCCTCGCCGGCACGTCGGGGGCGATCATCGGCGGCCTCGTGGCCCTGGGCGGCGGAATCGTCGGCGTCGGTCCGCTGATCGGCCTCGCCTTCGGCGGCGGCGTGATGTCGGTCTGGGGCGCGCTCCTCGGGGCGATCGCCTCGTCGGAGGATCCCGAGAGGCACCTGCGCGCGCTCGAGGGCGAGGTCGAGGCCGGCAAGATCCTCATCGCCGTCAGCGCGGACGAGCAGGCGACGATCGACAGGGCCTCGGAGATCCTCGCCGAGCACGGCGGCGAGCTGGTCGACACCGAGGACTAGCCGCCTCGCCCTCCCCTCTGGGTCGACGACCGCGACGCGAGCTCGCGGGCTCGATCGACGGGCTGCTCGTTCGGATCCCCGGGCGTCGGCCCGTCGTCGTTGTGGGTCCCGAGGGCGGCCTCCTGGGGGCGGTCGCCCTCGGCGCGTCGTGAGCGACGCGAGCGTGACCTCGACGGCGCGAGGTGTCTCGTCGATCAGGCGTCGGCCGGGTAGGCCCGCGAGCACTGGTCGATGAGCCAGGCGAACTCGGCCGTGCGGTCGCCGAGGAGGAGCGTCACGCAGGTCGCCGCCTGGGCGCTCGTCTCGCGGAGGCAGGCGGCGAGGTCGTCGTCGCGCGTCGACTTGAGGTTGGCGAGGACCTCGGCCTCGCGCTCAGGGTCGGTCTCGACGCTCGCGTAGAAGGCGTCGGCGGCCGCGAACATCGCGGCGCAGGCGGCCTCGCGATCGGTCGGCGCGGGGGCGGGCATCCGCGGGTCCATGTACTCGCGCAGGCTCGCCGCGTCGCCGTCGTAGTCGGGTTGGTTCGCGAAGGTCCGGCGGTCGGGGTTGGCGGTGTGGACCTCGCGCGGCGGCCTCTTGCGCGTCGCCGGATCGAC
>JAGQIT010000677.1 GCA_020431135.1 Myxococcales bacterium
GGCGGCCGGGTCCAGCGCCTGCGCGACCCCTTCACGGTGTGGCCGCCGATGCGCCGCGTCGGCGAGCACGGCGACCTCGAGGCGACGGCCGCGGTCGCCGAGGCGCTCGCGGTCGAGCTCGCCGACTACGGGATCGGCCTCGACTTCGCGCCGGTCGTCGACGTCGACACCAACCCGCAAAACCCGGTGATCGGCGACCGCTCCTTCGCCCGCACGGCGGCGAAGGTCAGCGACCACGCCCGCGCCTTCATTCGGGCGATGCAGGGCAGGGGCGTCGCCGCCTGCGCCAAGCACTTCCCGGGCCACGGCGACACGACCTCCGACTCGCACCTCGAGCTGCCGCGCCTCGAGCACGACCTCGACCGCCTGCGCGCCGTCGAGCTCCCGCCCTTCGCCGCCGCCGTCGCGGCCGAGGTGGCGACGGTGATGACCGCCCACGTCCTCTTCCCGCGCCTCGATCGCAAGCGCCCGGCGACCCTGTCGCCGCCGATCATGGCGATCCTCCGCGAGGAGCTCGGCTACGACGGCTTCATCTTCTCGGACGACCTCGAGATGCGGGCGGTCGCCGATCACTTCTCGGTCGAGCAGCGGACCTACGGGCCGCTCGAGGCCGGCGTCGACGGCCTCCTCGTGTGCAGCGACGCGAGCCTCGCCGACGAGGTGCTCCGCCTCCTCGAGCGCGCCCCCGATCGCCTCGTCGAGGAGGGCGTGCGCCGGCTCGTCGCCCTCAAGCAGGCCTACGCCGGCGCCCGGCGGATCGCCGCCGAGCACCGCCCGTCCGGGCCGCCGTACCCCGAGCACGTCGCCCTCGCCGAGCGCCTGCGCTGAGGCGAGGCGAGGCCTCGAGCGGGGCTTCGCCGCGCGGCGGAGGGCGTGCGTCGGCTGTCGGTCAACCTCGCCGAGCGCGCTGCCCGACGCGGAGACATCGAGAGCGCGCGTCGAGGTCGTCCGGCGTGCGCCGCTGCGCGGTGTATGGTGGCCGCGACGACGGCGCGAGCGCGGACCATGCAGCACGAACTTGTCGACCCCGGCCCCCTGCTCACGCCCTCCGGCGGGCTCGCCCAGGTCGGCTGGGCCCGCCGCCCGCTCCTCGACTGCAACCTCGAGAACGCGGCCTTCTACCCGCGCTGGCGGCGGGCGCTCCAGCGCCTGCGGATCAAGCGTTGGGACTACTACGCCGTCTTCACGCCCGAGCGCTTCTTCGCGGCGACGATCGCCGACCTCGGCTACGCCGGCAACGTCTTCGTCTACACCGTCGACCTCGTCCGCGGCGACGTCCACGAGGAGGGCCTGGTGATCCCGCTCGCGCGCGGCGTGACGCTGCCGCGCAACAGCGACCGCGGCGACGCCCGCTTCGCCGGCAGGGGGGTGCGCCTGGACTTCCGCGTCAGCGGCGACGCGCGGGCGCTCGTCGTCGACTGGCCGAGGTTTCGCGGCGGCCTCGGGCTCCAGGCGGAGCTCCGCCTGCGCTGCCCGCCGACGGCGGAGTCGATGACGATCGTCATCCCGATCGCCGGCGAGCGCTTCTACTACAACCGCAAGATCAACTGCCTGCCGGCGGAGGGCGTGATCCGCTGCGGCGACCGCGAGGAGGTCCTGGATCCGCGACGCTGCGCCGGCTCCCTCGACTGGGGGCGCGGCGTCTGGGCCTACCGCAGCTTCTGGAATTGGGCGAGCGCCTCCGGCTTCCTCGCCGACGGGCGGACGATCGGCCTCAACCTCGGCCGCGGCTTCGGGGACCTCAGCGCCGCCACGGAGAACTGCCTGATCCTCGGCGGGCGGATCCACAAGCTCGACCAGGTGACCTTCGACTACGCGGCGCCGGACTACATGCGGACGTGGCGGTTCCGCGACAATGAGGGGCGGTTGGCGCTGGACTTCGAGCCCATCGTCGATCGCGTCGCGACGACGAAGCTCGGCGTCATCGCCAGCGAGGTCCACCAGGTCTTCGGCCGCTACTCCGGGCGCGCCGTCGCCGACGACGGTGAGGTGATCGCGATCGACGGCCTCGTCGGCTTCGCCGAGGAGCACCGCGCCCGCTGGTGAGGTCGCGCCCGGCTCGCGTCGTTGAGCCGGACGCCGGCGTCGGCCGTCGCTGCGCGGGGCGCCGCGGACCTCGGGGGAACGCTACGGGCGCGGGCCGCCGAAGGCCTCGTCGTAGGGGAAGTCGGAGCTCAGGGTGAGGAGCTCGGCCCGCGAGAACGCGTCGATCCGCCGGCGCTCATCGACGCTGAGGAGCTCGTCCGAGCGCCCGCTCTCGCCGCGGCGGATCATCCGCGGGTGCTGGTCGGGGCGGCTGAGCGGGAGCTGCGGCGGCGCGAACTGCTCCTCGTGCGCGCGCATGTAGGGGAAGGAGCCGCGCTCGATCACGGCGGAGAGCTCCTCCGGGGTGAGCTCGACGCCCATGTGCTCGGCGAGCGCCGCGATCGTGCCGCCTAGGTCGCCCTTGACTTGGTTGAAGGTGCGGACGAGGACGTTCGGCCGCTCGCGCAGCGCCCAGAAGCTCGCCGTGTGCTCGGCCCAGGCGCTGCCGAGGAGCCCGCGGTCGGTCCACAGGTCGACCCACTCGCGCGGGCTGACGCGGTGGCGCACGCCGAGCATGCCGAGGACGAAGTGGTAGGCCGAGACCGCGACCTCCTTGGGATCGCGGATGAACGTGACGTACCTCGCCGCCGGGCTGTAGGGCACCTTGTCCGCGGAGAGGTGGGTCTTGATCACGCGCAGGCCGGTCGGCGAGCGCAGCCGCGGCCCCGCGTCGTCGAGCGCGACGATCCTCGGGAGGGTCATGTCGGGCCAGGCGACGACGTCGTGGATGTGGTCGAACTCGGCGGCGCCGCGGTGGGCGATCTGGACGCAGAGCTGCATCGCCCAGTTCGTCCCGCTCTTGGCGAAGGTCGCGACGAAGACGTCGTGCTCGGTCGGCCGATAGCCGGTGAAGGCGCGCTCGCCTCGACGCATCAAGGCGCGGGCGACGACGAAGCGGAAGGCCGGTCCGATCAGCCCCAACGCCCCCGCGACCCGCGACGCCACGATCGGGACGAGCAAGGTGTTGAGGACCTTGGGGCGCCGGGCCATCGTCGCGGATCATCGCACGGCGGGGGCTATCGCGGGGCGCGATCGGGCGCGGAGCGCAGGCGCACGCGCCCCCTTGGCGGTCCGCGGGCTCGCGTGTCGCTGCCCAAGACCCGGTCGACAACGGTGTTTGTGTCGCCGCGCCGCCGTCGATGCGCGCGGCGAGCGAGGGCGTGGGCGGCGATGAGGCGCTCGGCCGATCGCGCGCGCGACCGGATCTTCATGTGCCGGCGGCGTCGGCGAGATCGCCCGCCGCGCTCGGGTGGGCGGCTGCGGGCTCTTCCGCGCGCTCAGCCCCGCTGTGACGAGAGGCGCCGCGCCCTCGCGTCATCGCGTCGCTACGAGGGGACGACGTCGTCGAGTGTGGCGCATCGGTGACCTCGAGGTGACAAACAGAATATGTATAGTGAGAAGCTCGATGCGCGGGGCGACGTCGGTCTTCGCCACCTGCAAATGTGTGGTGGAATTTGTTTCATTTGTTCATGGGAGAGTCAGCGCCGGGGGCCTGGATAGAAGGTCACGCTGCGGCAGTCGGCGGGGGCGGACGTCGGCGACCGGGAGGGCGGGCTGCCCGTCGTCGCGGGGGCGGCCGAGGCGATCGGAGCGGCCCTTGGCGCTCAGATCTGCGGCGAACTGTCACAGCGCGGCCGGGCCCGCCCACGGCTCGCGCTTTGATGATCTCGGCGGGTGCGCCGCGGGCGTTGATGATTTGATCACTTCTGATCACTTTTGCACGCGTTTGGGCGCGGTGATGGTGCGCATTGTAGATAATTGGCCGCATCGGCGGACCCGATCTCAAGCCGCCTTGAACCATATTAAATAGGCATAGTTCGATTGCTGGTTGATCCGCGCGATGCTAGCTTGCGCCAGCGGATGAGAGGGGATGCCAGTGGACGACGCACCCGCGGGCGGGACGCTCGACTACGCCTGGCGGCGCGGCGGCCAGCGGCCGCGGACCCTGCGAGAGCACGTCGCCTTCGCCGCGGAGCGGGCGCTCTCGGCGGTCCTCGAGATCCGCCGCGGGCCGATCGAGGTCGGTCGCCTTGAGGTCGTCCGCGGCGAGGTCGTCCACGCCGAGCTCCCCGGGAGCGCCGGTGACGTCGCGCTTCGCCTCCTCGGGCGCCTCGGCACGGTCGAGATCGAGGTCGCCGCGCGCGCGAGCGACGGGCCGCGGACGGTCGCTCGGGGGAGCGG
>JAGQIT010000678.1 GCA_020431135.1 Myxococcales bacterium
CGCGACGAGCCGCGGGTGACGACGATGAGCTCCCCGTCGAAGACGAGGAGATGGGTCTCGCCGAGGAGCCCGTCAGGGCCGCCGCGCAGCGGGACGTGGTGGGTGATCTGGGATTGATCAATCCCCCGGGGCAAGCTCGCAAGCAGCTCACCGGGAAGTGGGCGTATCGCCATGGCGGGCACAGTGTAGCGGAGGGGTTTGCGACGGGAAGTGGGTTTGCGCGGCGAGTTTGTCGGCGAGCCGCCCGTGCGTCGACCCGTCCGCGGCGCCGCCGAGGCGGGCACCGATCACCACCTGCCCCACATGCCACTTCTGGGGCGCGCCGCCAAATTTTTGCGTATCGCGGAGAAACATGCCTCCGTCGCCTCTTGGCGATCGTCTACGCGGTGATCCGCGGGCTTCGGCGGGCGGCGCAGCGGCTGCGTCGCGCCGCGTCGGCGACCTTCATGGCGATCGGCTCATTGAGATCGGTTCACCGAGATCGGCTCCGTTGAGAGATCGGCCCGGGGAGATCCACGCGGCGATCAAGGCGGCGTCGCGGCGACGGATCCTCGTCGATCGACCCATCGATCGATCTATCTACATACGGACGGCGAGGATCGCAGGAACGATCGGAGCGAGGCGGACCCGGCCGACGCTGGACGACGCGGAGGCGGCTCATCGGTGCGCACAATCGCGCGCTGTGCTATGGGCCCCGGCGATGCTCCCGAGCGCCACTCCGTCTCTCCTCGCCCTCCTCCTCGCCGCCGGTCTCGTCGGCCTCGCCGGCTGCGGCGACTCGACCGGCGCGAGCGACGGTCTCTCGGCCGGGGAGGGCTGCGACGCGGCCGCGGAGATGTGCGCCGAGGGCTGCGCCGCGACGTGCGTCGACGGGGCCTGGCAGTGCGACTGCAACGACGCGACGACGTCGACGACCGCCGCGAGCACGGGCCCGACGACGGGGGGCAGCGGCGACACGGCGAGCGCCAGCGGCGACGCCTCGGCGACCGGCGACGACAGCGCGACGACCGACGCGTCCACCTCCGTCACCTCGACCTCCGGCGGCGACAGCACGACGACCGACGCCACGACCGGGGACGCCACCGACGGCGTGACCACGGGCGACGACTCGACGACCGGGACGACGACCGGGACCACGGGCGAGATGACCGGCTCGACGACGATGGACGCCTGGGAGCCCGAGCAGCACGTCCACATCTACATCGACAACTTCTGCAAGGTGACCGTCGACCCGCCCGAGATCACCGTGCCCGTCGACGAGACCGTCACGCTCTCCTATCACAACCACAGCGTCGACTACCTCGCCGACGTGTGGATGTCCTACGGCGGCGGCTTCCTCGAGCTCGAGCTCGGCGCGACCTGGGACGATCAGTTCGAGTGGTGCACGGGCCCGAACCCGTCGACCGGCTGGGCCGACATCTCGATCGCCGGCGGGGGCAACAACGCGTGCCCCAAGCACCGGATGTACATCCACTGCGAGTAGTCTGCGAGCGGCCTCCTACGGCAGGGAGGGCGCCGCGTCGCCGCCCTCGAGGTGCGGGCGCCGAGGCGGCCGCTGGCGCCCGCGCAGGGTCGGCTCGGCCCGCCGCCAGCCGCCGAATTCCTCCTCCAGGGCGCCGGCGACGGCGATCGTCAGGTGGTCGTTGCCGCGGCGGCCGATCACCTGGACCGACACCGGCAGGCCGTGGCGATCGAAGCTGATCGGCAGCGTCGTCGACGGGAACTCGAGGACGTTGAAGAGCCCGGTGCAGACGAAGTCGAAGGGGGTCAGCAGCGGCGAGCCGTGGCGCGGCGCCGGCCGGGTGTAGGGCGGGTAGAGGAGCACGCCGTTCGGCCCGAGGATGTCCTCAAGTTCAGCTTGGAGCGCCTTGCCGGCGGCGATCATCGCGTCGACCTGCGAGGGGATGAAGCGGGTGATCTTCTCGGCGGCGACGACCATCAGCGCGGGCAGGGTGTGGCGCGAGCGGCCGACCATCAGCTTGAGGAGCTCGCGGGTGGTCCGCAGCGGGGCGCCGCCGCCGAGGATCTCCGAGTAGCTCGGGCCGTCGGCGGCGCTCATCATCGACGACCAGATCATGAAGGCCCGCTTCAGCGCCGGCGCCCGCAGCTCGGCGATCGTCGCCCCGCGATCCTCGAGGGCGTCGGCGGCCCGGCGGATCGCCCGGCGCATCGGCGCCCGCACGCGCGGCCCCGGCTCGGGCACGGGGAAGACGACGACGTTCTCGAGATCGACCGTCGACGGCTCGCCGAGGGTCCACTCGCGGACGACCTCGTCAGCGCCGTCGGGGCCGGCGAGGACGCGCATCAGCGGCATCAGATCGCGGCTGCGTCGGGCGAGCGGGCCGCAGACGAGGTAGGCGCTGAGCTCCCCGTGCGCCTCGGGCCAGAAGCCGGTGTTGGGGACCATGCGCCCGGTGGGCTTGTGGCCGACGACGCCGCAGAACGCCGCCGGGATCCGGATCGAGCCGCCGACGTCGGCGCCGAGGGCGAAGGGCACGCCGCCGGCGCTGACGATCGCCCCGTCGCCGCCCGACGATCCGCCGGAGGTCCGCCCGAGGTGCCACGGGTTGCAGGTGCGGCCGTAGACAGTGTTGTAGGTCTCGAGCCACAGGCCGCCCTCGGGGACGTTGGTGATCCCGAGGAGGATCGCCCCGGCGCCGCGCAGGCGGCGGATCGTCTCGGCGTCGCGCTCGGCTCGGACGTGGCGCCGGGCCCAGACGCCGCCGGTGAGCGGCATCCCTTCGGCGGCGATGTACTCCTTGGCGGTGAAGGGGATCCCGAGGAGCAGCGGCAGCGAGTCGGGGTCCTCGGACCGCATCACCTGGGTCTGCGCGGCCGCAGCCTCGCGCCTTGCGTCCTCGAAGCGCTCGGCGATCACCGCGTTGATCAGCGGATTGACGGCCTCAATGCGGCGTATGTGGGCGTCGACCACCTCTACGGGCGAGACCTCCCGGCTGCGGATCATGCGGGCCAAGTCGAGGATCGAGCTGTCGAGGAGTGCATCCACGGCGGTCAATGTAGCGCACCAAAAGTGGTTTCTGTCGTCATGCCTACAGGACGTGCAGATGCCCGCAGAGCGCCCGGAATCGACTGTTCGCGGCGTCCCTCGCCGAGTATCAATGGTCCATGCGCAAAGGCTTCGTCTCTCCTGTCGTCCCCGTCTCCGTCGCGGTCGTGGTCTCGCTCTTCGCAACCGCGACGAACGCCGCGATCGTCCCCGCCGAGCTCCTCGTCAAGGAGGGCGACACGCCGCAGGGGCAGAACGAGTCGGTGCAGGTGATAAACCAGCCCTTCACCGACGGCGAGGGGGTCGTCGGCTTCACCGGCCGCCTCGGGGCGAGCGACTCCTTCGTCTGGCAGGGCGACGGCATCGTCTTCCAGGACAGCGATGAGCTCGTCGAGAACCTCGGCACGGCCGAGACGAACATGGGGACCGCCGGCAAGCTCGGCTGGATCATCAGCACGAGCATCTCCGGCGCCGACGGGGTGTGGACCCACCTCGGCGAGCTCACCCGCGAGAACATCCAGGCGCCGGGCTTCGCGATGGGGACCACCTCGACCTTCCACAGCCGCCCGACGATGACGCCCACGGGCACCGCGTACTGGATCTCCGGCTTCAACGAGAACGGCGGCACGGCGACCGAGGGGCGCATGCTCTACAAGTCGCCCCTCGCCGATCCGAACACGATCGAGGTCGTCCTGCGCTCCGATGATCTCCTCGGCGGCATCGCGATCGATCGCCCGAGCGGCGTCGGCTTCGACTTCCAGCTCTCCGACGACGAGCAGCACCACATCCACGAGATCCTCCTCGACACGGGCAGCACCGTCAACGACGGCGTCGTCTACGTCGACGGCATGATCGTCGCCCGCGAGAGCCTGCCGAGCGGCGACGGCGACAACTGGGACAACTTCGATCTGCTGACGATCAACAACGCCGGAAACTACCTGTTCTCCGGCGACACCGACGGGCCGACGACGGCCGACGAGTTCATCGCCTACAACGGCGTGATCGCGATCCGCGAGGGCGACACGATCGACGGCGTGACCCTGACGTCGTCGGCGTTCGTCAACGGCGTGAGCATCGCCAACATCGGCAACGCGGTCCACCTCTGGGGCTACAGCGGCAGCAACGAGGTCCTCTACTACGCCTGCGACGCCGCCGAGATCGCGACCTCGACGGTCGTCCTCGAGCGCGGCGACGAGCTCGACTTCGACGACGACGGCGTCGGCGACTACACGATCACCGACTTCAACGCGAGCACCGGCGGCCACGGCCTCAACCTCGCCGACGACGGCTACCTCTGGATCAACGTCGACATCGACGACGGCAACGGCGTCGTCGAGGCGATGGTCAAGATCGAGCTGCCGAGCTGCTGCGGCGACGGCAAGCTCCTCCAGGGCCTCGAGGAGTGCGACGACGGCAACGACGTCGACACCGACGACTGCCCGACGAGCTGCGTCGCCGCGTTCTGCGGCGACGGCTTCGTCCAGGAGGGCGTCGAGGAGTGCGACGACGGCAACGACGTCGACACCGACGACTGCCCGTCGAGCTGCGCGGCGGCGTCCTGCGGCGACGGCTTCGTCCAGGAGGGCGTCGAGGAGTGCGACGACGGCAACGACATCGACACCGACGCCTGCACGGCGGCCTGCGCGGTCGCGTTCTGCGGCGACAGCCTCGTCCAGGAGGGCGTCGAGGAGTGCGACGACGGCAACATGGAGGACGGCGACGGCTGCTCGGCCAACTGCGCCGTCGAGGCCGACACGACCACGGGCACCGACACCGACACGGACGGGACGACGGACGGCACGACCGCCGCGACGACCGACGGGACGACGGACGGCACGACCGCGGGGACGACCGACGCGACCGCGACGGACGGGACGACCAGCTCGGAGACGACCGGTTCGGAGACGACCGGCACCACCGGCGGCACCTCGGACTCGGCGAGCGGCACCGGGGCGACGGCGACCGCGAGCGGCGGGACGACGAGCTCGCCGACGACGAGCTCCGACAGCGACAGCGACACGGACACCGACGGCGCGACGACCAGCGGCGGCCAGACGATCGACGAGGACGGCTGCGGCTGCGTCGTCTCGTCGGACCCGGGACGCGAGGGCGCCCTGGCGATCCTCTCGCTCGGTCTCTTCGGCCTGATCCGCCGCCGCCGCCGCTAGCCGACGGTCCGCCCGCCTGGGCGGGCAGGGCTGGGATCCACGAGGGCCTCCGCTCCGGCGGGGGCCCTCGTCGTTCTCGAGCGCGCGATCACGCACGGTGCGGTTAGTTAGCTATTTAAAAAATATTGGTTTTAATAGTTGAAAACATAAAGTTAGTTATGTGATTATTCTTCGGCGCGAAGGGACACACCTGCGGACCTCCGCGCCCACCAAGAAAGGCGCTCCTATGCACAGCAATAAGCTTCTCATGGCCATCTTCAGCGGTCTCCTCGTGGTCCCGGCGGCGCTCGTTCTCGGCGGGTGCAGCGGCGAGGGCGGCGGCGAGACCGCAGGCGACACCGAGGGCATGGACACCGACGACAGCGGCTCGACGACCGGCGACATGTCGGGGACGAGCACCAGCGGCGCCTCGGACGGCTCGACCTCGACCTCGACCTCGACGACCGGCGAGACCACCGGAGACACCGAGGGCTGCTCCTTCCTCGAGTGCACGACCGGCGGCACCGGCGACTCGGGCGCGGAGTGCGACAACTGGGCGCAGGACTGCCCCGACGGCGAGAAGTGCATGCCCTTCGCCAACGACGGCGGCAACGCCTGGAACTCGCTCAAGTGCAGCGACATCGACGCGGCGCCGAGCAACCCCGGCGACGCCTGCACGGTCGAGGGCAACGGCGTCAGCGGGGTCGACAGCTGCGACAGCAAGTCGATGTGTTGGGACGTCAACCCGGAGACCAACGAGGGGGTGTGCGTCGCCTTCTGCGAGGGCACGCCGGAGAACCCGAGCTGCGGCGCCGGCACGGCCTGCGCGATCCTCAACGACGGCGTCCTGATCCTATGCCTCACGGAGTGCGACCCGCTCCTCCAGGACTGCCCCGGCGACGACGCCTGCCTGCCGAGCGAGGAGAGCTTCATCTGCATCCTCGACGCGAGCGGCGACAACGGGGCCTACGGCGAGCCCTGCGAGTACTCCAACGCCTGCGACCCCGGGCTCGTCTGCCTGAACTCGGCCTACGTCGAGGACTGCCCGGCCTCCGGCTGCTGCTCGCCGTGGTGCGACGTCAGCGAGCCCAACAGCTGCCCCGGCGCGACCCAGGAGTGCCTCGCCTGGTACGAGCCGGGCACGGCCCCGCCGGGCTACGAGAACGTCGGCGTCTGCGCGATCCCTCAATAATTGGTCGGACGTGTCCCGCGGGCGCAGATCGTCGGCAGCTCGGGCCGGCGATCTGCGCCCGTCGGCCTCTTCAGAGGGGGTCCGCGTAGTCGACGCGTGCCGCCGACATCGCCGGCCCCTCTCGGGGTCGTCAGAACGCCGCTGTACCGGGCGCGCTGCGAGTTCTCGCGGAGACGAGAGGGGGACGAGGGCAAGCGAGGTACTCGGAGAGGCTCCTAGGCGAGCGCCGACTCCTGCGACGAGTCGTGGACGAAGAGGCAGATCCCGCCGATGTCGGCGCGGAGCGCCCCGAGCTCCGCGAGGTCGACGTGCTCGGGGATCCCGAAGATGTTGACGTCGGCCGCGGGCGCGTCGCGGCGGCGGGTGGCGAAGTCCCCGGTCTCCACCCACAGCTCGGTCGCGGCCCCGAGCCGGGCTTCGTCGCGCATCCGCCGGAGGTAGTGGCGCCCGGCAGGCAGATCGCTCTCCCTGCGGATCACCGAGACGAGGCGCAGGCGCCCGCCGCTGTTGCGCTGGAGCTGGTGGCCGAGGAGGAGCGGGAGATCGAGGTTGGCGAGCTGGAGGCCGAGGCGCCAGTTGGGGCTCTGGTCGCGGACCCAGAGGTTGACCTTCAGGATCGCGGGGGGCTCGCGCGCGCCGTCGTCGGTGAGGTGGAGGACGAAGCCGATGTCCTGGCGCCGGGCGAGGCGGACGAGCTCCTGGATCGCCACCTCGCTGCGGCCGGCCCCGTCGACGAAGAGGATGTTGGGGCGCGACAGGGCGCCGCCGAGAACGTCGAGGGCGGAGCGGCAGCCGACGAGGAGGCTCGGCGCCTCGATCGCGGCGTAGCGCGCCCCGAGGCCGCCGCAGCGCAGCTCCTCGAGGAGCGGCGCGAGGGCGGGCGGGGCTCGACGCGGGGCGCTCTCCGCGTGCACCGCGAGGAGGAGGAGGCCGCCGCGCGGGCGCAGGAGCGCGCCGAGCAGCGCGCATGACACGGGCGGCGCCTCGCCGGGGGCGCTCGGCAGGAGGAGCTCCGGCTTCCACGCCCGATACTGCGGCCCGGCGATCCGCTGGCTCGCCTTCGTCACCCAATCGGCGATCGCCGTGACCATGCCGGAGCGCACTGTCTCCCACGGCGTCTCGAGGTGGCGGCGGGTCAGGAAGACGTAGATCGCGACGACGACGAGGAGGGCGAGGAGGCCGACCATCGGGTAGGTCACGAGCATCACGGCGACCGACGCGACGGCGCCGAAGAGCGGGACGAACTTCGGCACCGGCAGGGTCGGGCGGAAGCTGATCATCTTGAGCTGCTGCTCGACGAGGACGATCACGTTGATCACCGCGTAGGAGATCAGGAAGAACATCGTGATCAGGCCGGCGACGCGGTTGAGATCGCCGACGAGGATCGCCGCGGCGACCAGCACCCCGGTGAGCATCAGGGCGGCCCGCGGGGTCTGCGTGCCGTCGCTGGCGAAGGTGTCGGCGAAGGGGACGAGGCGCTCGCGGGCGAGGGCGGCGAGGATGTTCGGCCCGGCGAGGACCGAGCCGAGCATCGCCGAGAAGCACGACGACATCAGGCCGATCAGGACTCCCGGCGACCAGGCCGCGCGGTGGATCGACGTCAGCGGGTCGGCGCGGAGGTCGGCCGGCGCGGCGATCACGGCGTACCAGAGCAGGGTGAGCAGGTAGACGCCGAGGGCGATCCCCCAGGCGCCGAGGATCCCGCGGGGGATGCTCCGCCGCGGCTCGCGGAGCTTCCCCGAGAGGCCGACGCCGACCATGATCCCGGTGCCGGCGGGGAAGAAGACGGCGAAGAGGTCCCAGAAGCCGGCGTCCTCGAAGCCGCCGATCCACTGGGGCGCGTGGAGCTCGTCTGCGGTCGCGATGCCGCTCCAGATGCAGATGAGCGCGAGGGCGACCCCGAACATCACCAGCGCCTGCGAGCGCAGGGCGAGCTTCTCGCTGACCATCGACAGGCCGAAGCCGCAGACGTACACGGCCCAGAGCGCGAGGGTGCGGTCGTGGTCGGGGAAGAGGTAGAGCCAGCCCTCGGCGAAGCCGTACATGTAGAAGGCGACGCTCATCGCCTGGGCGAGGTAGAGCGGGATGCCGATCGCCCCGCCCGCCTCGAGGCCGAGCGCGCGGGAGATCATCGCAAAGGCACCGCCGGCGCCGAGGCGCATGTTGGTGGCGATCGCGGCGATCGACAGGGACGTCGCGCCGGTGATCGAGAAGGTCAGGAGGACGAGGGCGAGGCCGCCGAGGAGGCCGGCGTTGCCGACCACCCAGCCCTGCCGCAGGTAGAGAACGAGGCCGATGATCGTCAGCAGCGTCGGCCGGAGGACGCCGACGAAGGTCCCGAGGTTCGCGCTCCGCGCAGGAGTCGGCGGGAGCCAGCCCGCGTCACCGATCAGGGAGGCGGACGAGGCCCCGGGGGGGCTCGATGGGGTCTGGCTGGCGGGCATCGCCAGGCGCGAGTGTAGCGAGGGGGCGGGCCGCGTAGCGTCCAGGTGTCAGCGGCGGCGCTGCGACCCATTTTCCCGGGCCTGGGCCTGTGGTACCTACGTCCGATGTCCGGCCACAGCAAATGGTCCACGATCAAGCGGAAGAAGGCGCTCGTCGACGCCAAGAAGGGGAAGATCTTCACGAAGCTGGCTCGTGAGATCACGATCGCCGCGAAGGAGGGGGGCGGCGATCCCGACGGCAACCCGCGCCTGCGCCTCGCGCTCGTCCAGGCGAAGGCGGCGAACATGCCGAAGGACAACCAGGAGCGGGCGATCCAGAAGGGCACCGGCGAGCTCGGCGACGTCACCTTCGAGCCCTTCATCTACGAGGGCCGCGGCCCGAGCGGCTCGTGCTTCATCCTCACCGGCGACACCGACAACCGCAACCGCACGGTCGCCGAGATCCGCCACATGTTCTCGAAGCACGGCGGCGAGCTCTCGTCGAACGGCGCGGTCTCGTGGATGTTCGACTACAAGGGCGTCGTCGAGATCGACAAGGAGCGGATCGGCGAGGAGGCCCTGATGGAGCGGGCGCTCGGCGCCGGCGCCGAGGACATCCAGGACTGGGACGACACCTGGGGCGTGCTCTGCGAGCCCTCGGACTTCAGCGGCATCGAGGAGGAGTTCCGCGACCTCGAGCCGGACGCCGACGTCCGCTACCTCCTCAAGCCGGAGAACGAGCTCAGCCTCGAGGGCGACGTCGCCGTCCAGGTCGCCAAGTTCTGGGCGCTCCTCGACGAGCACGACGACGTCCAGAAGACCTACGCGAACGTCTCGATCCCCGAGGACATCATGGACGAGTACGGCCCCTAGGAGGCCCTCCAGCGTCGCCCCTTCGCGGGCGGCGCCAGCGCTCGACGGGCGCGGTCCCGCCAAACAGGGCAGGGGACCGGCGCCCGTCGCCGCGTCTGGGGGCCGCGGACTGCGAGCTTTTGTCGAGTTTCGCCGCGGGCTGCTAGCATCGGCCGTCGGCAGCGACACGAGCGGGCGGTGAAGGCGGCGGTCACGAGCAAGGCGGCGAAGCTCCGGATCCTCGGGGTCGACCCCGGGACCCGCGTGGTCGGCTACGGCCTGATCGACGTCGACGGGCCGACCGTCGACTACATCGAGTGCGGCGTCCTCCGCCTGCCGACCGCGGAGTCGATCCCCCACCGCCTCCACCGCCTCGTCGTCGCCCTCGGCGAGGTGATCGACGAGTACACGCCGACGGTGCTGGCCATCGAGGCCGCCTTCCACGGCGTCAACGCGATGTCGGCGCTCAAGCTCGGCCAGGCCCGCGGGGCGATCATGACGATGGCGATCGGCCGCGGCCTCGAGGTCCACGAGTTCCCGCCGGCGACCGTGAAGAAGGCGGTGACCGGCAGCGGGCGGGCGACCAAGGCGGAGATCCAGGCCCGCGTCAGGCTGCTGTGCCGCCTCCGCCGCGAGCCGAGCTCGGACGCCGCCGACGCCCTGGCGATCGCGCTGTGCTACGGGCACACTCGCCACGCGCTCGCCCCCGCGGGCGCGCTCCGGAGGACGCGATGATTGGATGGCTCTCAGGACAGGTAGTCGCGCGCGAGAGTCGGCGCGCGGCGGTCACCCTCAACGTCGGCGGCGTCGGCTACGAGGTCCGGGTGTCGCTGCAGACGATGGGGTCGATCCCCGCCGAGGGCGAGCGCTGCACGCTGTGGATCCACACCCACGTCCGCGAGGAGGCGCTCGCCCTCTACGGCTTCCTGACGCCCGACGAGCGCGAGCTCTTCCTCCTCCTCCTCGGCGTCCCCAAGGTCGGGCCGAAGCACGCGATGGCGGTGCTCGGGGGCCTGCCGATCGACGAGCTCCTGCGGAGCATCGCCGGCGGCGAGCAGCGGCGCCTCGAGAAGATCCCCGGGATCGGGCGCAAGACCGCCGAGCAGATCCTCCTGTCGCTCAAGGACAAGGTCCTCGCGTTCCTGTCCGGCGACGACGAGGCCCCCGAGCCCTCCGCGGCGGCCGGCCCCGACGCCCTCGTCGACGAGGCCAACGCAGTCCTCGTCGCCCTCGGCTGGCGGCCCAAGCCGGTCGAGAAGGCGCTCGCGGCGGTCATCGGCGGCGACGCCTGGAAGGCGAGCCCCGGGAGCCTCGACGAGCTGGTCCGCCGCGCCCTCGCCGAGCTCATGGAGCGCTAGGCTGACGGGCCTCTCGCGATCCCGTGATCTGTCCGCAGGTGCGGGGGCGCGGCGCGGCCGCGGCGCTCGGGGTCCGGCGCGTCCGCGATGTCTCACCGCTACCTCGATCTGTCCGCAAGCGCAGGCGATGAGCGGGCGACGCTCGTAGCTCCGCACCTTGAATGTGCGCCGAGGATCTGTCCGCAGGTGCAGGCGGCGTTCGCCCTCGGTCGGGTGCGCCTTCTGTCCGCAGGCGCGGGTCGAACTTCGCCGCGGTCGCGCGGCGGCCTAGAAGCGCCCGCTGATCATCAGCCCGCCGAAGGTCGGCGAGATCCGCAGGCGCGCGTGCTCGGCCCGCCAGACGTCGGACTTGCGCATCCCCTTGGCCATCAGGACGCCGCCCGTGACCGCGAGAACCGCCCCGAGGCCGGCGATGCCCCAGCCGACGCCGGTCATCAGGTTGGCCTTGTCGCCGTCCTTGACGGTCTGGTTGATGTCGCCCTGGAGGGTCGTGCACTCGCCGGCGGCCGGGTTGTCCGGGTCGCAGCCGGCGTCGGCGAACTGGGTGCGCAGGCCGTCGATGTCGTCGCTGAGGTTGAGCCCCTTGACGCCGAACGCGATGCCGACCGCGGCGCCGGCGAGGAAGGCCGCGCCGCCGGTGCCGAGGAGCACGCCGCCGGTGATCTTCAGCGGCTTGCCGGGATCGGGCTCCGACGCCGGCTCAGGCTCGGGCTCGGGCTCCGGCTCCGGCTCGGCCTCCTGGGCCTTCTCGGCCTCGGCGATCTGCTCGTCGATCGCGTCGATCTCGGGCTTGATGTCCGCGGGGTCCCCCAGGGTCGGATCGGCCTGCAGGGCGACGATGAATTTCTCGAAGGTGATCTTCGCCTCGCGCAGGTGCTCGATGTCCCGGCTCTCGCCGTACCAGTCGCGGTACGCCTGGCCGATCATGTAGAGCATCAGCGGATCGCCGGAGAGGTCGTAGGCCTTGTTCAGCTTGGTGACGGCGCTCTTGAACTCGCCGTTGGCGTAGTCGGCCTGTCCCTCCTTGTAGAGCTGCTCGGGGTCCTCCGCCTGGGCGGACGCGGGCAGGGTGACGCCGCCGGCGCAGACGACCACCGCGAGCGCGAGATGGAGTGGGGATCGCATGGGACCGCGGAAGCTTAAGGCCAAACGGCGCGATTAGCCTAGAGGTCGATTCCACATGCGTCGCTCCCGCGCTCTCCCGAGCCGGTGGCGCCGACTCCCGCTTCGGGATAGTCTCGCCCGCTGGAGGCCTCTCTCGTGCTCAAACGATGGCTGGAAAAGGCGCAGAAGATCGCAGATCGCCACCTCCCTGAGGAGGTCCGTGAGGGCGGCAAGCGCCTCGCGGAGCGCGTCCTCGAGCGGGCGCCGGAGCGCCTCCGGGACGCGGCGCGGCCGCTCTTCGCCGACGCAGAGGGTGCCGCCGCCGCGCCCGAGCCGAGCGCGCGCGACGTCCGGCGCGAGATCGACGAGGACAAGACCGAGCCCGGCGTGGTCGTCTTCGGCTACCCCGAAGATCCGGCGACGCAGCGGGTCTGGGCGCTCCTCGACGAGCAGGGCGTCGAGACGCGGCGCATGGATCTCCACCAGCAGCCGGCCGCGGCGCGGCAGATCGCCGGCGTCACCGGCGTGATGGTGCCGCCCTACGTGTTCATCAAGGGCCGCTTCTGGGGCGGCGAGGGGGAGGTCGTCAGCCTGATCGAGCTCGGCGATCTCGCCCGCGTCGTCGCCGGCGATCTCGCGGCGATCAGCGACGAGGCCCGACGCATCGGCAAGATCGTCGAGGAGTTCGACGACGCGATGAGCGCGGAGAACATCGTCAAGCGCCTCCGCCTCGGCCACATCGTCGCCATGGAGGACCTCGACTGCTGGTGCGAAAAGGACCCCGAGTCCGGCGCGCTGCGGGTGATCTACGAGGGGGTCCCGCGGCCGATCGGCGATCTCGAGGCGATCGCCGAGGAGATCGCGCGACTGGTCGAGGCCGAGGAGATCGAGGCCCGCTGGCTCCTCGAGCCAGAGGTTTCGACGTTCTGAGCTGAGGCGCGCAGGCGCCCCGCGGCTCCCTCGCGCTCGGTACGCTCGGAGCTCGGCGCGTGGTCTCGCGCCGTGCGGCGCTGTCGGGCCCCGCGGCCAAGCGCAGCGCGGCGTCTGCCCTCGCACCGCGGGCCCGCGGGCGGCCA
>JAGQIT010000679.1 GCA_020431135.1 Myxococcales bacterium
CTAGCGCCACCCGCGGGCCGCCGCGTCGCGGGCTGAGCCCGTGCAGGGCCGCGGCGAGGGTCGAGCGGCCGCTGCCGATCTCGCCGTGGAGGAGCGCCGCGGTGGTCGTCGGCGCGACGGCCTCCACCAGCGACCAGGCGCTGACGAACGCCGGGCTCGCGCCGATGAGCCCGGCCGGCAGCGGCGGGCCGGGGGCGCAGTTCGGGGGCGCCGCTTCGGTCGTCGAGGGGGCCGCGCCCTCGAGGAACTCGAAGCCCTCGGGGAGCTCGGGCCAGGCCTCCAGCGGTCGGCCGAGGATCCTGCAGGTCCGCGCGCCGCAGCCGCGGCAGCTGATCTCGCGGTAGACGATCGGCCGGCCCATGAAGCCGGTGGTGTAGCCGGTGGCGTAGCCGAGGAGGAGCCAGCAGGTCGGCACCGGGCTGACCCCGGCGCTCGAGATCTCGGCCTCGGCCTCGGCCGAGTTCCGCCACATGAACTCGCCGTGGTACTCGCCGCGGGCGCGGTCGAAGCGGAGCTCGAGCGGGCGGACCGAGGCCATCCCCTCGAGCGCGTGGAGCTGCGGCCCGGCCGAGAGGAGCTCGAAGAGCGAGGTGTCGGGCCGCAGCTGCTGGCTCTGGAGCGCGTCGTGGTAGCCCGAGGTGTAGCCGACGCGGAGGAGGAGCGCCCGGGCGGCGGCGAGGCCGAGGGCGTCGATCAGCGCCCGCCGCAGCGTCCCCAGGGCGCGGACGTGGAGGAGCACCATGCGCTCGCGGCCGAGGGTGATCCGCCCGTCGCGGAGCGAGAAGTGGAGCTTGCTGATGAGGTCGCTGCTGTCCGGGAAGCGGAGCGCGTCGTCGTCGCCCGCGGCGACGAAGGGGCGCTCGACCGGAGCGAGCCCCTCGGGCGCGTTGGTCGACGGCATCGCCGACGAGTATCCCACGGGCGCGGGCGCGGGCGCCTCGGCGAACACGTTCTAGTCGTCGCCGCGTCGCTCTCGACCTGTCGCTTCGTACAGGGGAAACCCCGCGGTCGCGCCGTGGATCCTCGCCGTCGCCGCACCTCGGTCACGCGTGCGGCCTCCGCCACCGCAGGTCGACCGCGAACGTGGACGCCCGGCGATCAGGATCAGGACGGGCGCGGCCCGCTCGCCGACGGCACGAGGAAGACCTCGACCGGCGCGCTCAGCCCCTTGAGCGAGTATTCGCCGGCCGGCGTCACCTCCTCCGGGCAGCGCGTGGCGAAGTCGGCGGAGGCGACCGCCGGGACCCCGAGCTGACCGCAGATCGGCTCGAGGCGCGCGGCGAGGTTCACGGCCGGGCCGATCACCGTGAAGTCGAGGCGGCCCTTGGCGCCGATGTTGCCGTAGAGAACGTCGCCGTAGTGGAGGGCGACGCCGTAGCGGATCGCCTCGGCGCCGCGGGCCTGGCGCTCGTGGTTGACCTGGGCGATCGCCACCTCGAGGTCGCGGGTCGCCGCGAGGGCGGCGGCGCAGGCCGCCTCCTCCTGCGCGAGCCCGGAATCCGCGCGGCCGCGGAAGATCGCCAGCATGCCGTCGCCGATGAACTTCAGGACCTCGCCGCCGCGGCGCTCGATCGCGGTCACCTGGGCCTGGAAGGCGTCGTCGAGGAGCTCGAGGAGCTCGGTCAGGGGCAGGCGCTCGGAGAGCGCCGTGAACCCGCGCAGGTCCGAGAACCAGATCGCCGCCGTGATCGTCTCGCCGTCGCCGCGGTGGATCGCCCCGTCGAGGACGCGGCGGCCGGCGTCGTGGCCGAGGTAGGTCTTGGTGATCACGTCGAGGCTGAGGCGGCGGTCGAGGAGCTCGGCGTGGAGGGCGAGGGCACCGCGGAGGCCGGCGAAGCGGGCGATCTCCGCGTCGGCGTAGCCGCTCTCGCGGCGGGTGGCGAAGGTGATCACCGCGGTCTGCTCGCCGTTGGCCTCGGCCCAGCGCAGGCCGAGGATCACGAGGTCGACGTAGCCGTCGTCCCACAGCGACTCGAGGAGGTTCTCGGCGCCGCGCTCGAGCTCGGCGATGCGCACGCGGATCGGCCCGCCGTCGCGGATCGCCCGGTCGATAGGTCCGCTCGGCGTCATCGCGGCGGCGCGGCGCTCGAAGGGGAGGAACACGGTGTAGGCGCCGCTGTCCCGCTCCCAGCACGCGCCGACGCCCGCGACCAGCGGGTGCGGCCGGATGTAGCCGAGCCACACCCGATCGATCGGGACGCCGGCGTCCTCGATGGCCCCGGCGAGGCCTGCGACGAAGCCGGCGCCGTCGAGGTGCCGCTGGGCGTCGGTGAGGAGCCAGGCGAGGAGCGGATCGCTCATCGCCTGGATCTTACGACTTCTTCATCTCGCCGCGGGCGAAGATCGACGCGACGTAGGTGAGGACGTCCGTCGCCGACAGCTCGTCGTAGCCGAAGTTGCGGATCAGCCGCTCCTTGACCACGTCGATCTTCGCCTGCGCCTCGCGGTCGACGACCTGCGAGACCAGCGACGTCAGCTTGATGCTGTCCTTCTGGT
>JAGQIT010000680.1 GCA_020431135.1 Myxococcales bacterium
ACGATCCGCGGGTAGGCGGTGTAGCCGTGGATGTTGTCGCCGATCGTCTTCCACATCCCCTTGAACACCGCCGTGCTGCCGGTGAAGTGGATGCCGGCGAGGTCGCGGTGGGCGAGCACCGGATCGCCGATCTCGGCGCCGCTCCCCGGGACCATGTTGATGACCCCCGGCGGCAGGCCGGCGGCGGTCAGCAGCTCCATGATCACCTGCCCCGAGAGCACCGAGGTCGAGGCCGGCTTCCAGACGACCGTGTTGCCGCACAGCGCCGGCGCGGTCGGCAGGTTGCCGGCGATCGACGTGAAGTTGAACGGCGAGATCGCGAAGACGAAGCCGTCGAGCGGGCGGTAGTCGAGGCGGTTCCACACGCCGCTCGGCGACAGCGGCTGCTCGCCGAGGGCGCGGGCGTAGAAGGCGACGTTGTAGCGGTAGAAGTCGATGAGCTCGCAGGCCGCGTCGATCTCCGCCTGGTGGGCGGTCTTCGACTGGCCGAGCATCGTCGCCGCGTTCATCCGATCGCGGAGCTCGGTCTCGAGGAGGGCGGCGGCGCGGAGGAAGATCGCCGCGCGCTCGTGCCAGGGGAGGGCGGCCCAGCCGGGCTTGGCGGCCTGGGCCGCGGCGATCGCCCGCTCGACCTCGGCGGCGCCGCCCTTGTGGAAGCGGCCGAGCTCGCGCTGGTGGTCGTGGGGGATCGTCAGGCGGCCGAAGCGGCCGGTCTCGACGGGCTTGCCGTCGATCCACAGGGGGATCTCGTGGGTCTCGCCGGCCATCGCCGCGAGCGCGGCCTTGAGCCGCGCGCGCTCGGGGGTGCCGGGGGCATAGCTGCGGACCGGCTCGTTGGCCGGCGCGGGGACGGTGAACACGCCGTTGGTCGTCATCCTGGGCCTCCCGCCGGCGCCGTGATTGTCTTCGTTCGGGTCAGGCCGTGAGCCGGCGACGATCTCCGTCGGGCTCAGCGAGGCGCCAGCGTGCGGCCGTTCTACACGTTCCCGCGCGCCCGCGCCACCGCCGCAGACCGGCGGTCGCGGAGGTCGTCGCCGGCGTCCTCCGAGTCGTGACGTTCACGCGAGCGGCCGGTCGTGGCGTCCGCCAGCCGCTGACGAGCGCTGCGTGAGGACACGGTCTGCCAGGTCGACGCGGATCGCTCCTCCGCTGGCAGCCCGTGGCAGGACCCAGATCTCCCCGCCGGAGCTCGCAGTACCCGGTGGGCCGACGATTGCTGCGCGAGACCACACGGGACTTCTGCCGCGGCCTGCGAGGGTTCGCCGCTTCGGAGCCTCGCCGACGCCCGTCGACTCGAGCGACGCCAGCGTGTGGCGATCGCGTGCCGAGCTACGAGACTCTCCTCCCTCGCAGTCCGTCGTAGAAGAGTCCTGCGCGACCTATGATCGCGCCGCCGACCTTGCTGAACGCTGGCTGCGCGAGCCTGCTAGGCGCGACGGCGGCGGCGGAAGGCGGCCAAGAGGAGCGGGAGGGCGACGGCCACGGGCGGCGGCGCGGCGACGGTGCAGCCCTGCTTCGGCGGCGGCTCGGTCGCCGGCGGATCGGCGGGGGGCGGCGGCTCGATCCGCGGCGGCTCGCGGTCGCTGGGCTCGGTCGGCGGCGCCTCCTTGCCGTGGACCTGCCACGGCCCGAGCACCTCGAGGTCCTCATCGGCGCTCGCCCGCAGGCGGGTCCGCGAGCACAGGTGATCGACGAGCTCGCCGTCGGGGCCGGCCGACGCGTAGACGAGGTAGACCTGGCCGATCTCGAAGCTGCGCCCGCACGCGGCCGAGCTCGCGGCGGAGGTGAGGGCGACGCGGCGCGGCGGATCGCCCTTCCAGAAGCCCAGGACGTCGAATTCGTAGCGGTTGCGCCCCAACGTGTCGTCGCCGCCGACCTCCTTGACGACGACCGACGCCTCGCCGACGAAGACCGCCGCGGCCTGCTCGAACGCGGCCTGCGGCGGCTCGGGCGGCAGGCACGAACAGGCCCGGCTGACGTGAGGAATCCCCCACATCGCGGCGACGAGGACGCTCACAAGACAGATCCGACGGCCTTGCCCGGTCAACCTCAGCACGCTAACAACACACGCCGGTCGCGGGCAAGCACGCGGCAGCCTCGCGGGCCCCCGAAGACGACATGTCTGGGCTCGGCGGAGCGGCCGCCGGACGACGTTCCTCGTCGTCCCTTAACGCCGCGGTGGGAAGCGAGAGAGCAGCGATGCTGACCGTATCCGAAGTCACGAAAGCCTACGGGGGCAAGGTCCTCTTCGACAACGTCACGACCTCCTTCGACCCGGGGCACCGCTACGGCCTCACCGGGGCCAACGGCGCCGGCAAGTCGACCTTCATGAAGATCCTCGCCGGCGAGCTCGAGCCCGACACCGGCCAGATCTCGCGGCCGCCGAAGAGCCGCCTCAGCGTCCTCCACCAGGACCACTACCGCTACGAGAACGACCGCATCCGCGACGTCGTCATCATGGGCAACGCCCGCCTGTGGGCGGCGCTCGACGAGAAGGAGAAGCTCCTCGAGGCCGGCACGTTCGACGACGAGACCGGGATGCGCCTCGGCGAGCTCGAGGTCGTGATCGCCGAGGAGAACGGCTACGAGGCCGAGGTCGAGGCGGAGCGCCTCCTCCAGGGCCTCGGCATCGGCGACGAGTTCTTCGAGCAGCCGCTGTCGGCGCTCTCCGGCGGCATGCGCCTGCGCGTGCTCCTCGCCCAGGCGCTCTTCGGCAGCCCCGACATCCTCCTCCTCGACGAGCCGACCAACCACCTCGACATCGACTCGGTGCGCTGGCTCGAGCACTTCCTCGAGCGCTTCCGCGGCGTGCTGATCGTCATCAGCCACGACCGCCACTTCCTCAACACGGTGTGCACGCACACCGCCGACGTCGACTACGAGAACATCATCACCTACCCGGGCGGCTACGACGACATGCTGCAGCAGAAGGTCCGCTGGCGGATCTCGCAGCAGAAGGCGAACGCGTCGAAGCAGAAGAAGATCTCGGAGCTGCGCGAGTTCATCCAGCGCTTCGGCGCCAACGCCAAGAAGGCGAGCCAGGCGCAGTCGCGCCGCCGGGCGATCGCCAAGATCGAGCTCACCGACCTCAAGCGCTCGAACATCCAGCGCCCGTTCATCCGCTTCGACCCGAGGACCCAGAGCGGCAAGCTCGTCCTCACCGTCGACAAGCTCAACAAGAGCTTCGACGAGCCTGTCCTCAAGGACCTGACCTTCACGATCCAGCGGGGCGAGCGCGTCGCCGTCGTCGGCCCCAACGGCATCGGCAAGTCGACGCTCCTCAAGTGCATCGCCGGGATCTACGAGCCCGACAAGGGCAAGCTCAACCCGGGCCACGAGGTCAGCGTCGGCTACATGCCGGAGAACCACGAGGACCTGATCTCGAAGAGCGACACCAAGACCGCCTTCGAGTGGCTCTACCAGTGGGACCCGAAGGCGAGCGTCGAGGAGATCCGCGGCCTCCTCGGGCGCATGCTCTTCCCGGCCGCCGACGCCGACAAGCCGGTCGCGGCGCTCTCCGGCGGTGAGACCGTCCGCCTCCTCCTCGCCCGCCTGACGCTCACGGGGGACAACCTCCTCCTCCTCGACGAGCCCACCAACCACCTCGACCTCGAGTCGATCCGCGCGCTCACCGAGGCGCTCCAGCGCTTCGAGGGCACGCTGATCCTCGTCTCGCACGACCAGGCGCTCATCGACGAGGTCGCGACCCACGTCCTCGAGCTCAAGGGCGCGAACGGCTACGACATGTTCCCGGGCAACTACGAGGAGTTCCTCGAGAAGACCGGGCGCAGCGAGCTCCGCTGAGGGGCCCGGATCCGGACCCGCGGCGCGGACGCTCGCGCCGGAGTCGACGAGGCGCCGCGCCGGGGCCTCGTCGACGCTTTTTTGCCTGGTCTGCGGCCTTTGCGCGCCGGCGCGATCGCGCCGGCTGCTACAACGATCGCGTGGAGACGAGGCGCTGTGTCGACCGCGCGTACGTGAGGGCGCGTCAGCGACGACGGAGGCGCTCGCGTCTGGGCGTCGCGGTCGCCGCGCTGGTCGTGGTCGCCGTCGTCGCGGGCGGGTGTCGGGGTTCGACGACCGCGGAGCCGGGGGGCGGCGGCGAGTACGAGCCGCCGACGCCGACGCTGCGCTCGCGCTACGCGGTCGACTTCAGCGCGCGCAACCAGGGCTGCCGCGGGATCCCGCTCGGCGGCTACGACGGGCAGGCGACGCTCGCGCTCGCCGACGGGGAGGCGACGCTCGACCTCGAGATGCGCGCGGAGGACGTGTTCGCGGGGGTCGCGATGACCCTGTCTCCGGAGACCGAGCGCCGCGCGAGCGAGCCTGTGCGTTGCCGCTGGCGCGGCCGCGGCAGGCGGACGCCGGCGTCCTTCGAGGGGATCCTCGAGCTCGCGGGCGACGACGCGGCCTGCGGCCAGACCCGGCGCCTGTCCCTCGCGTGCGCGCCGTGGTCGACGATGATCGCCGACGCCGATAGAGATGGAGGCGGTGAGGGGACGCGGGCGCCGGTGGACGTGATCCGCTGCGAGCTGCGCGGGGCCTACCCCGAGGCGCTGTGGGTCCTCGAGAGCGGCGGCGTGATCATCCTGGGGGCGACGCCGCTGCGCTCGGAGATCGAGCTCCACGGCCTCGGCGGATCGACGCAGCGCCTGAGTCGCGGGGCGGACGTCGGCTCCTCTGCGGCGGAGTGACCCACGCGGGATCGTGCGGTCTGACGAGACTCTGAGGAGGCCGCGCTGAACGACGGCGCTCGGTCGCAGCTCGGCGGGCGAAGCAGATCGCGGGGAGGCGATGCGCGGGCCGGGGCGCGGCGAAGTCACCTAGTCCGCGCGCGTCAGCCTCAGGTTGTCGACGCTCGCGATGTCCCCGCCGCCGCCGACGTAGTCGACGACGTGGACGTTGTTCAGGAGGTAGCTCCCGGCCTGCGCGCCCTCGGGGACGGTGAAGGTAGCGCTCGTCTGCGACGGCGCGGCGACGTCGTAGCCGGGGCCGCTGAGCTTGACGGTCCTCTCGTAGGGCTCGTGATCCTGGGGCGAGCCGTTGGCGCACTCGGTCTCGAGGGTGAGGCCGAAGCTCTCGAGGGCCGCGCCAGGGCTCGAGCCGCCGCCGGCGACGAGGACGAACCACGTCCGCGTGCCGGCCTCGGTCGGGTTCGGCTCGTCGGCGATCGCGTCGACGTTCTCGAGGACGATCCACGCCCCCGCGCCGCCGTAGAAGGGCGGGTAGCAGCGCCAGCGCAGGCGGACGAAGGTGCCGTCGGGGATCGCCGGCTGCTCGGGGCCGAGGGCGACGACCTCGTCGCCGGCGGTCACGGTGAAGCCCTCGGCGTCGACGGCGAAGACGCCGACGAGCTCGCCGTCGGTCTCGCCGACGCACTGACCGTCCGCGACCAGCGAGATCGCCAGCTTGGTCTCGGGGAACTCGCAGACCTGAGCGCCGGTGTCGGTGTCGGTGTCGCCTGTTGTGTCGGTGTCGCCCGTCGTGTCGGTGTCGCCCGTCGTCGTGTCGGTGTCGGTGGCGGCCGCCGTCGTCGAGTCGGTGCCTCCGCCGCTCGAGGTGGCCTCGGTGTACTCGCCGATCGGCGCGTCCTCGACGCAGGCGGGGGGGGCGATCAGGCAGGCGAGGAGGCAGGCGCGGATGTGCGCGTCGCGATGGCTAAGAAGTAGGGAGATACGCATGACACCCTGCTGTTCTCCGGGGCAGGCGGTTTTCATCACCACCGGAGGAGCGCGCGGCGACACCCTCAGCCGTCGTCAGCCGGCGCCGGGCCTGCGGTGACGCGGTCCGTGAGCTGCCAGAGCGCC
>JAGQIT010000681.1 GCA_020431135.1 Myxococcales bacterium
CTGCCGTCCGCGGGGGACCTGGAGGGGGGGCGCGCGTCCGCGGCGGACGACTCGGTCGAGAGCGCTGGGCTGGTGGAGAGCGAGGCGCCCGTCGAGTCCGAGGATGGTGTTGAGGACAGGTCGGAGAGGCACGGGCCGCCGTTCGAGGGTGACGCTGAGGACAGAGCAGACATGCGCGCGTCTACGGCGGACGACTCGGTCGAGAGCGAGGCGTTCGCGCACTCCGAGAACCGCGTTGAGGACAGGTCGGAGATGAGCGCGTTCGCGGAGGGCGACGCGGTCGAGATTGACATCGAGCCCGAGCGCGAGGCGCCTGCGGTACGCGAGGGAGACGTTGAGGACGGGTCGGATGGGAGCGCGTTCGAAGCGGACGACGCGGTCGAGAGCGGTGGACCGCCGGAGAGTGAGGCGTCCGCCGACTCGGGTGTTCACGAAGACGCGACCGGGGGATTGACCGCGGAGGACGGGCCGGTCGCGGACGGGTCTGGTCTCCGAGAGACCGATCCTCCCCTGGCTGATGCGATGAGCGACGACGCCGGCGGACCTCCGGAGGGGCTCGCCGAGCGTCGTGGGGATCCGCGGGAGGCTGGCTGGATCCCCGCGGCCATCGACGAAGGCGAGCAGCCTTCGGGCGAAGAGTGGCCTCCGGAGGAGCCCCCCGCGAATGAGGCCGTACGGGCCGCGCGTGTAGACAGCGGGGCCCCGACGGCGGACAACACCCGCGACGGGCCGTCGACGGTTGACGGCGGCGAGGACCCGCGCGAGAGCGACGAGTAGCCAAGGCATGGCGAGACGACCCCGCAAACCCCCGAAGAAGAAGGCCCCCCCGCGCCGGCCGCCGCCGCGGCCTGGCAAGCGCGCGGACGCCGAGGATCCGAGCGTCAAGGAGGCGCCGCTCAAGAGCTTGGTGAGCGCGCTCGGCGGTCAGGAGGACGCGCCAGCAGGCGATGCAGGCGACGCCGCGCCGACGGCGGAGGCCGAGGAGACGGGCGTCGAGGACGGCGACGCTACGCCGAGGACGGAGGACGACGCGGCCGCGGAGGCGGACGACGCGATCGCAGCGGAGGAGGACGCGGCGGAGGTTGGCGTCGCGGAGAGCACGGACGAGCACGCGGCGGCCGGCGGAGCGGAGGCGGACGAGGCCAGCGAGGCGGAGGCCGCAGAGGGCGCGGACGAGACTGCGACGGAGGCGGACGAGGTCGAAGAGGCGGACGACGCAGAAGAGGCGTCCGCGGGATCCGAGACCGACGCGCAGGAGGTCCTGAGCGCGGACGTCGATGCGCTCGAGAACGACGCTGAAGCCGGGGATGCGGGCGAGAGCGGCGACGCGACCGACAGTGACGACGCGGGAGAGGGTGAGGGCGCGACTGAAGCGGAGCACGAGCCCGCCGAGGCGCCCGAGGGAGCGGATCCGAGGCCCGACGCAGGCGAGGGCGAGGGCCTCGCCGACGAAGACCAGGACGAAGATGAAGAGGGCGCCGCGCGGCGTGCCGCTGCCGCGGCCGCGGGGGTGCTCCTCGCCGAGAACCTCATCGATCCCGAGGACGACCTCCTCGGCATCGAGGGCGAGGCCTCGCCGCGGCTCGTGTCGATCGTCGAGAGCCTCCTCTTCGCCGCCGACAAGCCGCTCAAGGTCAGGGACATCCGCCGCGTGCTCAAGGAGACGAGCAAGCGGCAGATCCAGCTCGCGCTCAAGCAGCTGATCATGAGCGGCGAGGGTCGCGGGATCGTCGCGGTTCAGGTCGCCGGCGGCTTCCAGATGCGCACGCATCCGGAGAACGCGGCGTGGGTCCAGCACCTCCTCCAGGCCAAGCCGGTCCGCCTGTCGCGCTCACAGCTCGAGGCCCTGGCGATCGTCGCCTACCGCCAGCCGATCACGCGGCCGGAGGTCGATCAGGTCCGCGGGGTCGACAGCGGCGCCGTCCTCAAGGCGCTCCTCGAGCGCGAGCTGATCCAGATCGTCGGCAAGAAGGAGGAGGTCGGTCGCCCGCTGCTCTACGGCACGACCCTGAAGTTCCTCGAGTTCTTCAACCTCCGCTCGCTCCGCGATCTCCCGACGTTGCGTGACTTCCGCGAGCTCTCGGACGAGTCGAAGGCGACGCTGCGCAAGCGCTACGGCGACAAGGAGGCCGAGGTGCTCGGTCAGGAGGTGCTCTCCTTCGCCGGCGGCGAGGATGTGGAGCCCGAGGACGGAGAGGACGACGGCGAGGCGCTCGCGGACGCGGACGCCGACGCGTTCGAGGACGACGACGGGGCGTCGGAGGGCGACGAGCCGGAGACCTCCGAAGGAGGCGATCCCGGAGAGGACGAGCCCGCCGACGAGGTCGTCGACGAGAGCCCGGCGCCGGACGACGCCGACGAGGCCGCGGACTCGGAGGACGCGCCGGACGACGAGATGTCAGAGGCCGACGAGGGCGGGGACTCTGATGACGCATCGGAGGCGGACGAGGACGAGTTCACCGACGAAGGGGACGAGGCGGAGTCGGAGGACGATTTCGCCGACGACGGCGATGTGTCGGACGACGAGGACGAGTTCGCCGATGAAGGGGACGAGGCGGAGGAGGACGA
>JAGQIT010000682.1 GCA_020431135.1 Myxococcales bacterium
ACGAGGATGTTGTTGAGGTCGAGGAGGATCCGGCAGTCGGCGCGGCGGCTGACCTCGGCGAGGAACTCCCACTCGGGGATCGCGTCGGCGGTGTAGGTCAGGTAGCTCGAGACGTTCTCGAGGGCGATCCGCCGGCCGAGCGCCTCCTGCACGGCGATCACCCGGCCGACGACGCGGTCGAGGGCGGCCTCGGTGAGCGGCAGCGGCAGGAGCTCGTGGCTGTAGACGCCGCCGCGGTGGCCCCAGCACAGGTGATCGGAGACCCACGCCGGCTCGACGCGATCGATGAGCCGGCGCAGGCGAGCGAGGTAGTCGCGGGGCGGCGGCTCGGGCGAGCCGATCCCGAGGGAGACGCCGTGGAGCGCCACCGGCAGATCCCGACGCACGCGCTCGAGCACCGCGAGCGGGCGGCCGCCGTCGCCGAAGAAGTTCTCGCTGATCGCCTCGACCCAGTCGACGTCGAGCTCGCCCCGGAGGGCGCGATCGTAGTGGCGCCGGCGCAGGCCGACGCCGTGGCCGAGGTAGGGGCGCGCGGGCACGGCCGCTACATGCTGGGCGATCTTTGGGCGCGCCGCCAGGACGCTATTCGAGGCGCCGGCGCGCCCCGCCGGGGCTCTGGACTGGAGTCCCGCGAGCGGCGCGCGCGGCCTCTGTCGCGGGCTTCTGCGCCGGGTAGCGACGACCGCCGCGGGGGAGGCAGCCTTGCCGGCTCGGGGCGCCGCGGCTATCGTCCGCGCGCCGTGAGGACCGACGCAGCGCCCCGGAGGCGGCCGTGAACTACCGCCACGCCTTCCACGCCGGCAACCCCGGTGACGTGCTCAAGCACCTGGTCCTCGTGCTCTGCCTCGAGCACCTGCGGCGCAAGGCCAAGCCCTTCGTCTACCTCGACACCCACGCCGGCCGCGGGCTCTACGATCTCGCCGCGGACTCGGCGAGCCGGACCGAGGAGCACGTCGCCGGGATCCGGCGGCTCTGGGGGCGTCCGCCGGGGGATCCGTCGATCGCCCGCTACCTCGAGGTCGTCGCCGGGTTCAACGGCGGCGCCAAGGGGGGCGACGCGCCGCTGCGCCACTACCCGGGCTCGCCGGCGATCGCCGCGGCGCTCCTGCGCGCTGACGACCGGATGATCCTCTGCGAGCTCCACCCCGAGGAGTGCGCGGCGCTGCGCCGCCAGCTCGGCGACGACCCGCGGGTCGCGATCCACGAGCGCGACGGCTACGAGGGCCTGCGCGCCCTGCTGCCGCCGCCGATCCGCCGCGGCCTCGTGCTCATGGATCCGCCCTTCGAGCGCGCGGACGAGTGGGACGCGCTCGCCGAGGGCCTCCGCCTCGCGCACCGGCGCTTCGCCACCGCGACCCTCGCGGCCTGGTACCCGGTTAAGGGCGGGGCGCCGCTCGCCGGCTTCGAGGCGGCGGTCGCCGACGCGGGGATCGACAAGATCCTCAAGGTCGAGCTCGCGACGACCGGCGATCGCTCGGGCGACCGCATGGTCGGCTCGCGGGTGCTCCTGATCAACCCGCCGTGGCGCCTCGACGAGGCGCTCTGCGCCGCCCTCCCCCGCCTCGCGCGCGAGCTGGCGAGCGCGCCCGGCGAGGGGCAGTGGGCGGTCGAGTGGTTGGTAGGCGAGCGCTCGGCGGGCGCTGCGAGCCGCCGACGCTAGCGCTCCGCGGCGCTCGTCGCCGGCGCCCTGCTGTCACTTCGGACAGAGCGTCAGGTGGAGCCTCGGCGGGTAGTTGGCGTCCTTGTTCTTGATCAGGATCGGGCCGATCGTCGTCGAGACGACGAGGCCCGCCTCCTTCTCGGAGTCGGCGACCCAAGGGGCGAGGAGCGAGCCGGCGATCGGCGAGCTGAAGTGCCACGGGTGGTCGCCGCCGGCGAGCTCGCCGACGTCGATCACGGCGGCGAGCGTGCTCCCCGCCGCCGGGCCGACGCCGCTCGACCAGGGCAGCGTCCCGAGCTGCGCGTCGATCTTGCGGAACTTCCAGCTCGAGTCGCCGTAGTCGGCGAGCTGCGCCGCCTTGTCGCCCTGGAACCAGGTGTCCTCGTAGGCGACGACGCCGACCGAGAAATTGACGCCGCTGCGGTCGCTCCCCCACCACGGGACGAGCTCGAGCCTCGCGGAGCTGATCGCGTAGTCCATGTAGTCCTGCATCTCCGTGTGGACGTCGAAGAAGAGGAGCATCTCGCTGCGCGCGTCGTCGTCCTCGCCGACGAGGGTGTAGCGGACCTCGAACGCGCCGAAATTCAGGTCATCGCAGGGCTGCACGCCGTTGAGCGTGTTGTTGTCAGAGTCCTTCCACTGGCACGCCTCGCCGCCGCTGGTCACGACGTAGGCGTTGGCGATCGGCGTGTCGATCGTGATCTCGAGCTGCGCCTCGATGTCACACAGGACGTCGTTCATGCCGCCGGTGGTCGTCGTGTCGCCGGTCGTCGCGTCGCCGGTCGTGTCGCCGGTCGTCGAGGTGGTCACGAGCGAGGTCACGCCGGTCGTCGGGCCCGTGCTCTCGCCGCCTGTCGAGGTGTCGCCGCTGTCGCTGGCGGAGCCGCTGGCCGCGCCGGTGCTCGCGCTGGCGGAGCCGCTCGTCGATGAGTGGGACGCGTCGCTGTCGCTGGCGGAGCCGCTCTCCGACGCGGTCGCGCCGTCGCTCTCCTGGAACGACGGGTTGCCGATCGTGCAGGCGACGAGCGCTAGGCTCCCGAACGCGATGCTCCTCCGCCAACCCATCCCGAGGGACAGGTTACCAGATCCGACGGGGCGACGCGCGCGTCAACGACCGAGGCCGGCCGCGAGCTCGCGGACCTTGGCGGCGAGGGCCTCGGGGCCCGCCTGCCCGGCCTCGACGAGGGCCGAGCCGACGACGACGCCGTCGGCGTGCCGGGCCAGCGCCTTGACCTGCTCGCCCGTGCGGACGCCGAAGCCGACGGCGACGGGGACACCGGCGCGGGCCCGCAGCGCGGCGAGCTGGGCGTGGAGCTCGGGGTCGTCGACGTCGAGCTTGGCTCCCGTGACGCCCGTCAGGCTGACCGCGTAGACAAACCCCGTGGTCACCGCCAAAACGCTGGCGATCCGCCCCTCCGTGCTCGTTGGCGCGCACAGGCCGATCCAGTCGAGGCCGGCCGCACGGGCGGGATCGCGGAGGACGGCGCAGTGCTCGGGCGGCAGGTCGACGACGAGGAGGCCGTCGACGCCGGCGCCGACGAGCGCGTCGATGAGCCCGCCGTCGCGGTGCATCCGCCGGATCAGCGGGTTGGCGTAGCCGAAGAGAACGATCGGCAGGTCGAAGCGGGCGCGCACCGCCGCGGCGATCTCGAGGGTCCCCTCGAGGCTCGCGCCGGCGTCGAGGGCCCGGGTCATCGCCGCCTGGATCGTCGGCCCGTCCGCCGCCGGATCGGAGAAGGGCACGCCGAGCTCGAGGACGTCGAGGCCGGCCTCGCAGGCGGCGAAGATCCGCTCGAGGGAGCCGTCGCGATCGGGGTCGAAGGCGGTGAGGTAGCCGACGAGCGCCGCCCGGTCAGCGGCCGCGCAGGCGGCGAAGCGCGCGGCGATCCGCGGGCTGGTGTCGGTGTTCGCGGCGCTCACGGGAGCACCCCCTCGCCGACGAGCGCCGCGGCGCCCTGGTCACGGACCTTCATCACGGTGTGCATGTCCTTGTCTCCGCGCCCCGAGAGGTTGACGAGGATCGTCGGCGCCTTCTCCCTGGCCTCGCGCAGCTCGGCGGCGATCTTCGGCAGCGCCGCGAGGGCGTGGGCGGTCTCGAGGGCGGGGATGATCCCCTCGGTGCGCGCGAGCTGCTCCATCGCCGCGAGCGCCTCCTCGTCGCCGACGCCCATGTAGCGGGCCCGGCCGATCGAGCGCAGGTGGGCGTGCTCGGGGCCGATGCCCGGGTAGTCGAGGCCGGCCGAGATCGAGTGCGCCTCCTGGAGCTGGCCATCATCTGACTGAAGGACCAGGCTGCGCATGCCGTGGTAGACGCCGAGGCCGCCGGCGGCCATCGTCGCCGCGTGCCGGCCGCTGGCGATCCCCTCGCCGGTCGCCTCGACGCCGATCAGATCGACCGCG
>JAGQIT010000683.1 GCA_020431135.1 Myxococcales bacterium
CGACGAAGACGACGAAGACGAGGACGAGGACGAGGACTTCGACGACGACGACGAGGACGGCGAGTTCGAGGACGACGACTTCGAGGACGAGGACGACGAGGACGACGAGGACGACGAGGACGACGAGGACTGAGGCGCGGCGCCGGGGAGCGCTACAACCTCAGCCCGCGGCGCCTCGCGCGGGCGCGGGGCGAGCCGACCAGACGCGGCGCCCGAGCGAAGCCATCAGGCCGAGGAGCCCGGCGCGAGGGCTCGGCGCTCGCCACGGCCTCCTAGCGCGCCGCGAGGAGCCCGGCGTAGCCGCGGCGGGCCGGGTTCACCGGCTCTGCCTGGGCCACCGGCAGCGGCGCGCGCGGATCTCCCTCGCCCCCCCAACGGAGGACGGCCTCGGCGAGGCGCGGGTGGCTCGTCGTGCGCAGGGCGGCGGGGGCAGAGCGCTTGCCGCTGCGATCGAGGATCGCGTCGACGATCCCTTGTGACACGAGGTCATCCGCGTCGGCGGCCGCGACCTCGATGAGGCGCGCCTGCCAGCGCTCGCGATCGTGGTCGAGGGCGGCGAGGGCGACCGCGAGGCGGAGCGCCGGATCGTCGGCCTCGAGCCAGGCCTCGATCGGCGCGTCGCCGCGGCGGACGAGGAGCGCGGCGGCGACGGCCCGCAGGCGCGGCGGCTCCGGCGTGCCCTCGGCCGCGTCGACGATCGAGCGGAGCAGCGCCTCGGTGTCCGCGGGGGCGTCGGCGAGGCGACGGAGGAAGGCCGCGAGGGCGTAGTCGGCGACGCGGCGGAAGACGAGATCGTCGCCGTTCTCGACGACGCGGCTGAGATCGCCGAGGGCGATGGCGAAGCGGGCGCGCTCGATCTTCGCGGCGACGCAGTCGGCGCGGGGGCTCGTCGCTAGCCACCACCACGCGTTGGCGCGGATCGTCGGATCGTCGGCGTCGAGGAGCGCAGAGAGCGCGGTCGGCGAGAGGCCGCGGAACGCCCGCTCGCGGCGCAGCTTCGCGTCGCCGAGGCGGTCGACGGTCGCGTTCGCGGCGAGCTCCTTGACGGCGGCGCGGCGAGGGAGCGGCAGCTCGAGGAGGGCCTCTGCGAAGCGGAGACCGGCGGTCGTCGTCGCCGGATCTTCGCGCGGCGTCGGCTCCTCACCGAGATCGGCGGCGGCGAAGAACGCCGCCATCTCGGCCCACGCGAGCTCGCGGAGGGAGTCCTCGGTCGCGCGGTATTGGCCGACGATATCGGCGTTCGTGGGGGTGCAGCGGGACGTCGCCGCGGAGGCGACGCTCGGCCCGCCGAGGGCCGCGAGGGCGAGGCTGAGCACGAGAAGACGCTTCATCACAGCTCGCACCCTAAGGGCGCCGGATCACGGCGGCAAAAAAGTGGCGAACTACAGGGCGCCGCGGCGCGTAGCACCGCGGACGTCAGCGCGAGGAGACCGATGCATGTTCGAACAACGACAATGGTGTAATGATCCCCGAGACGTGACGTATCCCCTGTGACCGCAACGTGGTCACGGCTAGGGGAGGAGCCGCCCATGACAGCGCATCAGGATCGATACGGCCTCGTAGGTACGGTCGTCGCCGACAAGTACGTCGTCGAGCGGCAGGTGGGAGAGGGCGGCTTCGGCGTCGTCTACCGCGCCCAACACAAGATCTGGGACCAGCCGGTGGCGATCAAGGCCTTCACGGCGCTGTCTAACGCGCCCGAGGCCTACCGCGAGCAGCTCCTCGATCTCTTCGTTCAGGAGGGCAAGCTCCTCAGCGCCCTGTCGAGCCGGACCGCGGCGATCGTCCAGGCCCGCGACATCGGCACCCTGACCTCGCCGACAGGTGTGTGGTTGCCCTACATGGTCCTCGAGTGGCTCGACGGCTGCTCGCTCGATCGCCTGATCAAGGACGGCAACGAGCCGAAGGGCGACAGGCGGACGGCGCACGAGGTCTTCCAGCTCCTCGACGGCGCCGCGAGGGCCCTCGCCCTCGCCCACACCCGCGGCGTCGCTCACCGCGACATCAAGCCCGAGAACTTCTTCGTCATCGGCGGTCGCCTCGCCCCCGGCGTGGTGATCAAGGTCCTCGACT
>JAGQIT010000684.1 GCA_020431135.1 Myxococcales bacterium
GAGGCCGGCGGCGGGCTGACGAGGCCGCCGAGGAGGGCCGCGTCGATCCGCGCCGCGACCTCGCCGAACGCCGGGAAGCCGTAGGAGCCGGCGCTGCCCTTGAGGCGATGGGCGAAGCGCCGCGCCTCCTCGATGCCCTCGGCGCTGGCGATCCCGTCGATGATCGACCAGGCCTGCGTCGCCAGCATCGCGGCCTTCTCCCCGAGCGAGCGGGCGTAGCGAGCGCGGACCACCGCGAGCATGTCCTCCGCCGGCGGCTCGACCTCGGGGCGAGGCTCGAGCGCGCCGAGCCAGGTGACCAGAGCGGAGCGCTCCGCGGCGACTTGCTCGGCGAAGCCCGGCGCCGCCGGATCGCCGCCGAGGAGCACCGCCGGCGAGCCGACGACCGCGGCCGCGGCGAGGAGCGAGCGCCGGCCGTCCTCGCCGAAGCCCGCGTCGATCATCAGCGCGGTCGGTCGCATGACCTCGGTGAAGACGCGCCCCTCGAGGAGCGTCGGCGCGACGACGACGTCAGGTCGACGGGCGCGGTCGATCTCCCCTACCGCGGCGATGATCAACCCGAGCAGCTGCGGCGACGGGCTGACAACGATCACCGAGGGACGCACGAACGTACGCTAGCAAGCCGGCGGGCGAGCGTCGACGCCCGCGCCTGCTGACGGCCCACCGGCGCCGACGCGCCGCTCGCCGCGAATCATGCGCCGCGTTCGTCGATCTGCGGCTCGCAGCCCCCGTCGTCGTCGGCGAGCGCCCGACGCAGGGCGTCGGGGAGCTCGAGCGGGGCGAAGGGCTTGCGGATGACCCCCTGCGCGCCGAGCTGGCGATACCGCGAGAGGTCCGCCTCATCTGCCTGTGCGGTCAGGAAGACGACAGGGATCGCCGCGGTCGCGGCCTCGCGGCGGAGCGCCTCGAGCGTCGCCGGGCCGTCGAGCCCCGGCATCTGGACGTCGAGGAGGATCACGTCGGGGGCCTCGCTCGCGGCGAGGGTCAGCGCCGTCGCCCCGTCGGCGACCGCGACCGCCTCCCAGCCGCCGATCCGCCGCAGGCTGAGGAGCCCGAGGGTCCGGACGTCGTCGTCGTCATCGACGAGGAGCACCTTCTGAACGGCCCGCGTCGGCGCGTCTCCAGCCATCGCCCCACCGTAGCAGCCCGCTGCGCGAAGGGACACCGCCTCGCCGAACGACCGCTCGCGCCGTCGCTGCGGCGCAACATTGCGACGACCGGACGTCCGCATGCACGGCGCGCATCAGCGCGGCGGATTCAAGAAACGCGGCCACATGTAGGCGCGCCCCTACACGCGCCGCCTCGCCGACCTCACCGGACCAAGCCGCGATGACGACCGCCGCATCCGTTGCTGACCCGCGGCGAGGGAGGCTCGCCGACCTCCGTCGCGCCCGCCGGACGCAAGCGCGTCCACTCGTCAGAACACCGCCCAACCGACGTTCAGCTCGCGCTCGCAGAGATTGCCGAGCTAGCGACAGGCGAGCGCGACGACGACGACGGCGGCGATCAGGGCGACGCCGCCGACGGGGACCAGGAGAACGCCGGGGCCCGGATCGCCGGCATAAAACCACAGCCCGCCGAGGAAGAAGCCAGCCGGCATCAGCACCGAGGCGACGCCGAGGAGCCGCCCCGCCCGCGGCCCCGCGCGGCCGTCCGCGAGCGCCGGGACGCCGCGCAGCGTCGCCGCGAAGGCGATCTGGAGAACGCCGAGGAGGGTCCCGTGGGCGTGCGCGAGGGTCCACATGTGCCGGCGGGTGGCGACGTCGAGATCGAGATACGCGCCGAGCTTGAGGCCGTGCATCGCCTCGAGGCCGAGGCCGAAGAGCGCCGAGATGGCGACGAGCACCCAGCCGAGGGCGAAGTGGCGGCGGATCCGAGGGTCAGGCGCGGTCATCTTCCGGCTGGCGATCCTACCCCGCCGAGCCCGCCCGCGGGGCTCGACTCGCCTGTCCTGCGCACCCGGCTACTCGCGGAGATCGATCGGCCGCTCGTCGCGATCGCGGAGGAGCGCGGCGAAGGCCGCCTCGTCGAGGCCGCCGTCGGCGGCGCGCAGGAGCTCGGGCTCGCGGCGATGATCCCCCTCGGCACGCCAGCGCCGCTCGACCTCGGCGGCGATCGCCTCGCGCTCGGCCGAAGGCGCGACGTAGTCGTACTCGAGGTCGGCGTAGCCCGGCAGGCGAGCGAGCGAGCGCCCGGCGATGTAGCGGACGGCGTCGTACGGATCGCGCAGGAGCACCGCGAGCACCGGCGCCTCCCAGCGCGCCCCCGAGGCCATGAGCGCCGGCTCCCAGCCCATGTGCCAGGCGATCAGCGCGCGCTGGGCCGCGTCGCCCTGGAGGGCCCAGGCGATCCCCGCGGCGACGCCCCGCGCCTCGGCGTCGATCGTCGGCGCGGCGATCCCGTACCAGCGCTCGAGCTGCGCCGCGGTCCACTCGAGGGTGCGATCGAGGTGGCAGAGGTTGCAGGCGTTGGG
>JAGQIT010000685.1 GCA_020431135.1 Myxococcales bacterium
CGCGGTCGCCAAGCTGCGGGTGAGCGGCGCCGAATGGGCGGTCAACGACACCCTCCGCAACTACGTCGCCTACGACAACCTGCGCAAGGTCGAGCTCGGCGACAACTACTCGCGCCTCGGCGCGGCGCTGTGTCGACACCCTGCCCTCTTCCCGCCGCTCGCGGCGGTAAGCCTCGGCTTCGAGCTCCTCGCGCCGCTCGCCTTCCTCGGCCGGCGGGCGGCGATCGTCTGGTCCCTGATCGCCTGGGGCTTCCACGTCGGCGTCCTCGCCCTGATGTGGATCTTCTTCCCCTACCCGCTCCTCGGCTTCGCCTACGCGCCCCTCTTCCGCCTCGAGCGCCTGCCGCTGTTTCGCCGCCTGCGCCGCGATCCCGCGGCGGTCCGCGAGCCGGCATCGTGACACTGGCAGTTAACGCAATTTTGAAAACATTTATTTCTCTTCGTTTCTTGGCGAAAGCGCGTTGACCTCGGCCTGCGATCACGACTAGGTTGAGCGCGGGTAGGCCAAGGACGGCGATCCCGACACGCGCCCGCGTGTCCCGCCTGCTTGCGCACGGACGTTGCGAGCAGGCGGTTCTTTTCTAGCCCTACTCGCCCGCGAGCGTAATCCAGAGCGGCACCGGTCGCGCCGCCGGAAGACGCGCGACGAGCTCCGCCCAGGTCGTCGTCGGCGTGACCTCGATCGCCGCGTCCGCGTCGACAACGAAGTCGATCGCCGCGGGCGTCAGCTCGGTCGACGCCCTCCCCAAGGCGAAGTCGTGGAGGTGCTGCTTGAACACGCTCACCTCCCCTGGACAGCCGCACCCGAACCATGTGTCGACGCCGTGCTCGCGGACCAGCGTGCAGCGCTGATCGGGAGCGACCGTCGCCGCGGCGCTCGAGAAGGAGACCCAATCCAAGCAGCCAATGAGCGGGCCGAAGGCCTCCTCTCGGCTCTTGGACGCCTTGACCCGCGCGAACTCGGCGGGGTTCGGGGGCTCCGGGCGCGCGACGGTCCGCGGCCTCGAGAACTGCAGCTTGCCCTCGCGGATCCCCTTGGCGCGCAACGCCTCGAGCAGCGCGGCGACCTCCTTCGCGGGCGTGTCCGCGACGATCGCGACGCCGAAGGGCTCCTCTCGCTCGACCCAGGTCTCGACGTACTCCGCCGGCGGCTTCGGGGGCGCCTCGGGCATCTCCATCCCTCCGGGCACGAGCACGTAATAGCGCCGGTCCCAGTCGAAGGTCGCCGCCGGATCGGGCGTCGGCACGAGGCCCTCCTTCTCGAGCGACGGCTCGTAGGCGCAGTAGCTGTCCAGGGCCGCCATCACCTCGGCGCGCAGCGCATCGTCGCAGGCGTTGGCCTCGTCCGCGGCCGCGACCTCTGCGTCGGCCTCCGCGCCCGGCGGCGCCGTCTTCGTGCAGGCGCCGGTGAGAACCGACGCGACGACGCCGAGGGTGACGAGGTGTCGATGCTTCATCGTTCGCAAGGTACCAGAGCGTCACTCACAGCCGCGACGGCGGTCGCGCGAGCGCGCTGGTGCCCGTCCCTGCGCCCTCACACGCTCGTCAGGCTGCTCTTCTTCGATGAGCGCCGGCGCGAGTCCAATGGAGCGCGCAGCAAAATCAGGGCTGCGTCCCGTCGAAACTCGACGGAGCGCCCCCCGAAGTGCGAACCCTCAATGATGCTCAGGCCGACCCTCCCGTCAGAACCGCGGTACCGGCTCGATAGGGCGCGGCCGTGCCGAACCGACAGGCGCGAAGACACCTAGAGCGGCTGATAGGTCACGGTCTCGATCGTCACCGTGTAGCCGAAGCGCTGGTTGTCGATGACGATCTTCGGCGGCGGCGTCCGGCCCTCCATGCCGTCGCCGTAGTCGATGAGGATCGGCCCCTTGGGCCCGCCGCCGCCGCGCCGCTTGTAGCTCCGTCGGACGAGGCGCCCGCCGGACCAGGTCTCGTCGATGCGCTCGCCGGCGAGGCGGAGACGCCGGCGACCGTCGGCAGGCGCCGCGCCGCCGTCGTCGACGCCGAGGAAGAGCGTGCGGTGGATGTCCGCCAGCATCAGCTCCGGCGGGAAGGGCAAGGCGGCGTCGACGAAGGCCTCGAAGGAGATCTCGAGACCCTCTTGGATCAGCGCGAAGGCCTTGGTGCCGAAGGGGGTCAGGCCGATGAGGGTCAGCGTCGCGCCCTGCTTCTGGAGAACGACGTCGCTGCTCAGGCTGTGCTCGCCCATCGATCCGGCGAGGCGCTGGCGGGCGACGAAGTCGACGGGGATCGACGCGACGTCGACGAGGACGCGCTTGGCCTCGGCCGTCGGATCGCCCGCCGAGGCCCTGTTCTGACCGTGCGCGCAGGCGAGGCCCGAGGTCGCCGCCGCGCCGACACCGGCGAGGAAGAGGCGGCGGGAGACCCTGTGTGCGGCGGCGCTCATCGTTCGTCCTCCCGGCGGATTGTAGTCGCAAAGAGCACCAGGCTGATCGGCGCGAGGAGCAGCGAGTAG
This sequence comes from Myxococcales bacterium, assembly GCA_020431135.1. Classification (GTDB taxonomy): domain Bacteria; phylum Myxococcota_A; class Polyangia; order Nannocystales; family Nannocystaceae; genus JADJRG01. The sequence continues at coordinate 2,480 of JAGQIT010000685.1, forward strand.
AGGACGCCGACGCCGATCGTCACCCCGAGGGCCGCGAGCGCCGGATAGCTCGACATCCCCAGGAGGCCGAAGGCGAGCACCGTCGACAGGGCGGCGATGACCACCGAGAGCACCGACGCGGCCGCGTCCTCCGGGCGCTCGCGGCTCTCGACGAGGAACACCCCGTAGTCGACGCCCATGCTGAGGACAAGAAGGAGCGCGACGACGTGGAGGAGGTGGACGCCGACCCCGGCGAGCGCGAGCGTAGCGATCGTCAGCGCCGCGGCGAGCACCGCCGGCAAGAAGGCCGCGACGGCGAGGCGGAGCTTCCGGTAGCGGCCGACGATCATCGCAAAGACGGCGACGAGGCCGACGAGAACCAGCTCGAGGGTGCGCTGGCGGTAGCGGGCGTACGCGGCGGCCATCATCGCGCCCTGATCGAAGTAGTGGACGCCGCCGAGGTCGGCGAGCCGCGCCTGCAGGGCCGCCGGGTTCTCGACGCCGCGGACAAGCGTCAGGATCCCGACGCGCTCGCCGAGCTCG
>JAGQIT010000686.1 GCA_020431135.1 Myxococcales bacterium
ACAAGGCCCAGCAGGACGCGCTCCTCCCCCACGTCGAGGCCGGGGTGATCGCGCTGATCGGCGCGACGACCGAGAACCCGAGCTTCGAGGTCAACGCCGCGCTGCTGTCGCGGGCGCGGGTCGTCCAGCTCCGCGAGATCGGCGTCGAGGCGATGGTCGCGCTCCTCCGCCGCGCCCTCGAGGACCGCGAGCGCGGCCTCGGCGAGCGCGAACTAGAGGCCTCCGACGGGCTCCTCGCGGCGATCGGCGTCGCCGCGCAGGGCGACGCGCGGCGGGCCCTCGGCACCCTCGAGGTCGCCGCCGATCTCGTCCCACCCGAGGAGAACGAGCTCCGCCGCGAGTACGTCGCCGAGGCCCTCGGCAAGCGGACGATCCGCTACGACAAGGACGGCGAGGAGCACTACAACGTCGTCTCCGCGTTCATCAAGAGCATGCGGGCGAGCGACGCCGACGCGGCCGTCTACTGGCTCGCGCGGATGCTCGAGGCGGGCGAGGACCCGCTCTTCCCGGCGCGCCGCCTGGTGATCTTCGCCAGCGAGGACATCGGCAACGCCGACCCGCAGGCGCTGAGCGTGGCGACCGCGGCCGCGGCCGCGGCCCACCAGGTGGGGATGCCGGAGGCCGTCCTGCCGCTGACGCAGGCGACGATCTACATGGCCCTCGCGCCGAAGAGCAACGCCGCGCTCACAGCCTACGCGGCGGCGCGCAAGGACGTCCTCCGCTACGGCGCGCTGCCGGTGCCGCTCGTCGTCCGCAACGCGGTCACCGATCTGATGAAGGACGTCCGCTACGGCGTCGGCTACAGGTATCCGCACGACTTCGAGGGCGGCGTCGTCCCGGGCGATGTCAGCTACCTCCCGGATCGCCTCGCGGCCGGGCGCTACGTCGAGGTCACGGCGCGCGGCTGGGAGGGCGAGGCGTCGCGCCGCGTCGAGGCCGCGCGGCGAGCGGACGGCGGCGCTGCGGCGGCGACGAAGGAGCCTGACGAGCCCAGCGTCGAGGCGCGCGGCGACGCCCGCGAGTCGTCCTAGGGGCGCGCAGGAGCGGGTCTGGACCAGTTTTTCAGCGCCTCGCCGGGCGCCTTGGTATAGCCGTCGCCATGGTCCGTCTCAGCGTCAACGTCAACAAGGTGGCGACCCTGCGAAACTCTCGCGGCGGCGACGAGCCCAACCTCGCGGAGGCGGTCCGCACCTGCATCGCCGCCGGCGCCCCGGGGATCACGATCCACCCGCGGGAGGACGAGCGCCACATCCGGCGCGCCGACGTGCTCGACCTCGCCGACGTCCTCGCGCCGCTCCGCGACGAGGTCGAGTTTAACATCGAGGGCGATCCGCGACCTGACCTTATGGACCTGGTCTATGACATCAGGCCGCACCAGTGCACGCTGGTCCCGGTCGCCCCCGGCGAGATCACCAGCCAGGCGGGCTGGCCTCCGGACACCTCCGCGGGCCTCCTGCGCGGTATCATCGACAGGATGCACGAGCACGGGATCCGCGTGTCGCTCTTCGTCGATCCCGACTCGGACGCGATCGAGTGGGCCGCGCGCCTCGGCGCCGATCGCATCGAGCTCTACACCGAGCCGTTCGCCCGCGCCTTCGAGCGCGGCCCGCAGGAGGCGGCCGCGAGCTTCTCCGCCTACGCGGCGGCGGCGGAGCTCGCCGCCCAGCTCGGCCTCGGGATCAACGCCGGCCACGACCTCAACCTCGCCAACCTCGCGCTCTTCCGCGATCTCCCGCACCTCGACGAGGTGTCGATCGGCCACGCGCTGATCTCCCGGGCGCTCTACGTCGGCCTCGAGACGGCGGTCGGCGAGTACCTCGAGGCGGTCAAGCCGACGGCGGCGAGGAGCAGCGACTAGCGCTCAGGATGGCGCTACTCGTCGGCCGGGTCGGCCTCGGCGGGCGCCTCCTCCTCGGCCGGGGCGCCGCCGAGCTCCTCGAGCAGACCGCGGACGCGCTCCTGATCGCGGAGCTTGCCGGGCACCAGCTCGAGGTAGCGCTCGTAGTGCTTGCGCGCCTCCGCCGGGTGATCGAGCTCGCGCTCGATGTCGCCGAGGAGGCGGTGGAGCTCGCCGACGTCCGGGGCGAGGGCGAGGGCGAGCTTCGCCGACGCCAGCGCCTTCTCCGGGAGATCCGCGGCGAGCAGGCTCTGGGCGTGGTCGACCGCGTCGAGGGCCTGCTGGAAGTCGGAGAACTCCTCGCTGTGCAGGAGGCGATCGGCGGCGATGTCGTCGAGCGGCGCCGGTCGGGTGCCCTGGCGCATCAGCAGGTAGCGGAGGTCGAACGCGCGGAAGCGGCCGAGCGCCGACGGCCCCTCGGCGACCCACATCACCATCGC
>JAGQIT010000687.1 GCA_020431135.1 Myxococcales bacterium
AGCGCCAGCGCCAGCGACGGCCCGCCGGAGCCCACGCTCGTCGCGCTCCTCGCCTCGGCGATCGTCACGGCCGTCCGCCTCGCGTCGCCCGAGCTCGACGGGGATCGGGAGCTCGAGTTCCACGCCCGCCACGCCCGTCGCCTCGCCGACGCGGCCGCGGGGTGAGGCGGCCAGCGAGGCGGCGAAACGCCGTCATCCTCGCGTCGGTTGTATGGCTAGCTCGTCCGCCGGCGCATCGCCAGCACCTGCTGGACGCGCTCGACGATCGTCTCGAGGGGCGCCGGCTTCTGGATGCAGCCGACCGCGCCGACCTGCCCCTGGATCTCCATCAGCTCCTCGAGCGGGAGGCCGCTGATGACGATCACCGGGAGCGGGCGCTGGCGGGAGGTCGCGGCTGCCCGTCGGACCATCTTCATCGCCGTGTCGCCGCGCATGTCCGGGAGGTTGATGTCGAGGAGGAGGAGGTCGGGCTGGAAGCGCATCACCGTGGCGATCAGCCGGAACCCCTTGTCGAGGGTCTCGACCACGAAGCCCGCCTCCGTGAGCGCGTTCTTGACCACGCGTGCGGTCGCCGCGTCGTCTTCCACAACGAGGACTCGAGACATCCCCGAGAGGGTGGCTCAAAGCGGCGCTGGCCGTCCAGGCCTAAACTCGGCGCGCCCCGACGCGCGGCCTCGCGCCCCCGTGTGGGGGCTTCCACCCGAGCGGCCCGCGGTGGTACATCTAGGGTCCCACGGGCCTCTCAGACGGCCTCCTAGGCCGCCGAGCCGCGAGGGCGGGCCCCCAGGAGAGGACACGCGTGACCGCAGAACTCGAACCGACGGAGATCCAGCAGGAGCTGGTGACCCTGGCCAACAACGTCGATCTCATCCGGCGCTTCCGCTACCAAGACGCGGATCACGCCGCCATGGCCAAGGAGCTCGTGCCCGCGGCTGAGGCGGTCGGCGGGGAGCTCAGCGACATCCTCACGCGCCTCGAGCACCACTATACGAACGAGGCCCGCGGCGACGCGATGTCGAGCGCCGGGATGCTCGCCGACATGTCGATGATGAGCCGCGCCGAGGTCGACGCCCGCGTCGGCGGCCTCCGGGGCGAGCTCGCCAAGACCGACGCCGTCGGCTCGATCAGCCGGGCGATGGGCCTCCTCGGGACCCTGCGCCGGACCGCGGTCGTCGTCGAGAACTCCCTCGCCGACGCCCTCGAGGGCCGCCGTCGCCTGCGTTCGCAGCGCGAGCTCGACCTCCTCATCGAGATCCGCGGCTCGGCCGTCGACCTCGGCCTCGCCCTCGGCGCCAAGGAGCCGCCGGCGAGCCAGCTCCGCAAGCGCCTGCAGCCGACCGAGGAGACCCTCGACGCGCTGATCAGCCGCGACCTCTACTGGGAGCTCCCGGAGGCCGAGCGCCGCGCCGCCAGCGATCTCCACACCCGCGTCCGCCTGTGGTCCGGCGGCGGCGACGGCTACGACTCGGTCAGCGGCCGCCACCTCTGGGGGGCGCTACGGGCCTTCGTCGACGACCTCCTCAAGGTCAACGAGCGCAACGAGCTGATCGAGTACGACCGCTCGATCATCCGCATGGCCCACAGCACCGTCTTCGGCTCCGGGGCGCGCGGCGGCGAGATCTCGGCGCCGCTCTTCAAGCAGCTCAAGGGCATCGCCGGCCGCGATCCGGCGATCGACCGCCTCCTCGCCACCGAGGATCGCAGCGCCCAGGCGTGGGGCGAGCCGCTCCAGCGCCTGCGCGAGGGGCTCTAGCAGCCCGCGTCGAGGCTTCGTCGAGAACCGGGGCGGCGCCGCGGCGGGCGGCCGGAGTCGCGCTCGCGGTCCGGCGTTTCGCCGCGCGCTTGCGCCCTGGGCCTGCGGCGATACCCTCGCGCCCGTGAGCACGCGTCCGCACCCCAGCGCCGCCGAGCTGAGCGCCGAGCTCGAGGCCAAGCTCCTCCAGCGCCTCGCCTTCGAGTGGGAGTCGATCAACTACACCCACTTCCGCGACGCCCTCGATCGCCCGGTCTTCCAGCTCTCCGAGACGCGCGCGCGCCTCGGCCAGTGGCACGGCGAGCTGCGCTGCCTCGAGATCTCGCGGCCGCTGGTGCTCGAGCGCCCGTGGGGCGAGGTCGTCGAGGTGCTCAAGCACGAGGTCGCCCATCAGTTCATCAGCGAGCGCTACGGCCTCGTCGAGGACCCGCACGGCCCCGCCTTCCAGAAGATCTGCGAGCACCTCGGGATCGACGGGCGGGCGACCGGCGCGCCGACGGCGGCCCCCGATCCGGATGACCGCGCCGAGCGGATCGTCGCCCGGATCCACAAGCTCCTCGCGCTCGCCCAGAGCCCCAACCAGCACGAGGCCGAGACCGCCGCGATGACGGCGCGCAAGCTGATGCTGCGCTTCAACATCGAGCTCGATCAGCTCGATCGGGCGGCGCCCCGCGGCCGCCGGCGCCGGGCCTACGGCTACCGCCACCTCGGGCGGCCGTCGGGGCGGATCCTCGAGCATGAGCGCCGCCTCGCGTCGATCCTGATCCACTACTTCTTCGTCGAGGGCCTGTGGATCCCGGTCTATCGCCCGCGCGAGGGCAAGCGCGGCAGCGTCCTCGAGATCTGCGGCCTCGAGGCCAACCTGGCGATGGCCGAGCACGTCCACGCCTTCCTCACCGGCACCGCCGAGCGCCTCTGGGACGACTACCGCCGGGCGACCCCGCGGAGCTCGCGGGGCGATCGCCAGGCCTTCCTCGCCGGGGTGATGCGCGGCTTCGAGTCGAAGCTCGAGGCCCAGAGCGAGCGCTTCCAGGAGGAGGGGCTGGTCTGGGTGCCGAACGCCGACCTCGCTGAGTACTTCCGCCGCCGCTACCCGAAGACCCGCACCGTCCGCCGCGGCGGGGCGCGCCGCAACCGGGCCTTCGCCGAGGGCAGCCGCGCCGGCAAGGCGATCGTCCTGTCGACGCCGGTGACCTCGACGGCCGAGAGCGGCGGCCGGCCGAAGGCGCTGCGGGCGAAGAACTGAGCGGCCGGGGGCGATCCGTGCGCCCCGTCGTCGTCGCCGCCCGGCCGCGTGCAGAGTTGACCGAACGGACAGGCAGTCAGCGTTCCCGAGGTTTCAGCGGCCGACGTGCGCAAACTCGATTTTGCGGCGAGCCCGTCCGCCTACGATGCACGGATGCCGCCCGCGCCGCGAGCCCCCGTCGCCCCCCTGCGCCTCGCCCTGGCCCTCCTCTGCGTCGCCCCGAGCTGCGCGCGCGAGCGCTGCCCCGAGA
>JAGQIT010000688.1 GCA_020431135.1 Myxococcales bacterium
GCGACGGCCTCCGCTACTGCATGGCGACGCGCGAGCGCCCGCGATCGTCGCGTCGACCCCCTCGGCTCCGCCTGAACTCGCGGCATGCCGGGTGAAGCGGCGTTCCTACGAACTCGAGAGGGGCCGACGATGTCGGCGCGAGGGGGCGGCGAAGCCTCGGAGAGCCGCCTAGGCGCCCAAGGCCCGGGCGCAGGGGTCCGCGCGCCGCGGCCGGCCTCCGCGACGCACGGGCGCGCGGCGACGCGCGATGACGCGCGCCCGCGGGCAAGTCGACCCGTGATCTCGCCGCCGTCCGCCCGTATCCTCGTAGCGGCCGCGTCATGACCGTGTCTCTCCCCGCACTCGACCGCTTCGACATCGTCTCGCCGGAGGCGCGCGCGGACATCCACCGCCGCTACCGCGAGATGCGGGCGCACGGCCCCCTCCACCGCTTCACCGATCCCTTCTCCGGGAACCCCGCCTGGGTCGCGCTCAGCCACGAGGCCGCGAGCGAGGTGCTCCGCGACACGACGACCTTCATCCGCGACGCCAGCCTCCTCCCCGGCGCCAAGCCGCGGCCGCCGGGGCCCCGTGGCCTCGAGATGATCACCGGCGACATGGTCCACCGCGACCCGCCCGAGCACACCCGCCTGCGCCGCCTGGTCAACCGCGCCTTCTCGTCGCGGGTCGTCGACGGCCTGCGCGACTCGGTGCGGACGATCATCCGCGAGCTCCTCGACGCGGTCGACGAGCGCGACGACTTCGACCTGATCGCCGACTTCGCGTTCCCGCTGCCCGTGCGCCTGATCTGCGAGATGCTCGGCCTGCCGGCGAGCGTCCTCCCGCGCCTCGCGGGCTGGGGCACCGACGTCCTCGCCGACGACCTCCCGCGGATGCTCAACGCCGCCAACGGCCTGCGCGAGCTCATCGATCCCTACATCGACGCCCGCGAGGCCGCGCCGACCGACGACCTCCTCTCGCACCTCGTCCACGCGCGGACGGTGAACGGCGAGCGCCTGAGCCGGACCGAGCTCCACTCGATGTCGCTGCTCCTCTTCCTCGCCGGGCACGAGACGACGGTCAACCTCCTGAGCAACTGCGTCCTCACGATCCTCAGCGAGGACGGGGTCCGCGAGCGCATCCTCGCCGACAAGGGCGCCTGCGCGGCGACGATCGAGGAGGTGCTCCGCTACGACGGCCCCGCGGACCTCGCCTCCGTCCGCTACGTCAGCGTCGACGCCGAGCTCCACGGCGTCCCCTTGGCGATCGGCGACCGGATCTTCCCGTCGCTCCTCGCCGCCAACCGCGACCCCGCGGTCTTCGCCGACCCGGATCGCTTCGACGTCGATCGCGACAACCGGGCGAGCCTCGCCTTCGGCGCGGGCGTCCACTCCTGCGTCGGCTCCCGCCTCGCCCGCATGGAGGTCCACGAGGCCCTCGACGCCCTCTTCCGCCGGCGCCCGGGGCTCGCGCTCGCCGTCGACCGCAGCGCGCTCCCGTGGAAGCCGTCGCGGATGATGCACGGCGTCCTCGCCCTCCCCGTCCGCGGCCGCTAGCGGCCGTCCCCGCGGCCCGCGGCGCCTTCCCCAGGCGCCGCGAAAGTGCTAATGCGAGGTCTCACTCAGGGACGGCGATGAAGCAACTCAATCTGAATCACACGATCAACTGCACCCCCGAGCGCTTCTGGGAGATCTTCTTCGACAAGGAGTTCAACCGCTGGCTCTACATCGACCAGCTCAAGTTCTCCAAGTACGAGACCGTCCGCCAGTCCGACGCGCCGAACGTCGAGCGCGTCGTCCAGGGCGAGCCGAAGGTCGACCTGCCGAAGCCGATCCAGAAGCTCGTCGGCGGCAACTTCGGCTACGAGGAGACCGGCACC
>JAGQIT010000689.1 GCA_020431135.1 Myxococcales bacterium
GGGCGCACGCCTCGATGCGGACGATCCCCTCGAAGATCTCGGGGACCTCGTGCTCGAACAGCTTCTCGACGAGGCCCTTGTGCGTGCGCGACAAGATGATCTGGGGCCCGCGGGCCGACTTGTCGACGTCCTTGACGTAGGCGACGATGCGATCGCCGGGGCGGAGCGACTCGCGCGGGACCTGGTCGCGCTGCGGGAGCACGGCCTCGGCGCGGCCGTCGTCGACCTCGACGATGATGCTTCCGCGCTCGAAGCGGCGCACCGTGCCGGTCATCAGCTCGCCCTTCTTATCCTTGTAGCGGTCGAAGAGGTTCTCGCGCTCCGCCTCGCGGACGCGCTGGATGATCACCTGCTTCGCCGTCTGCGCGGCGATCCGGCCGAAGTTGTGGTGACCGAGCTGGAGGGCGTCGATCTCGGCGTAGTCCTTCGCCTGCTGCTCGGCGCGCTTCTTGTCGGACTCGAGGTAGAAGATCTGGAAGAGGAGCTCGTCGCCGATCTCCGCCTCGATGCCGGCCCGCTGGGCGGCGTCGCGGCTGATCTCGCGGCCCTTCGCCTGGACCGTCTCGACCACGTAGAGGACCTGGAAGAGGTTGACGTGGCCGGTCTCGAGGTCGAACGAGGCCTCGATCTCGCGGTCCTCAAAGACCTTCTTGGCCGCGGTTGCGACCGCCTGCTCGACGGTCTCGATCAGGACGTCGCGCGAGATGTTCTTCTCGGCGCAGACCTGATCCAACACGGTGCTGAGGTTGAGCGTATCGTCCATGCGTTTAGCCCTCGTAGATGAGGTTGGCCCGGCGGATCACCGCGAGCGGCAACCGCCGCTCCTCGGCGGTGTCGAGATCACGGAGGGCGATGATCCCGTGGCGGTCATCCCCAGGGTGGTCGGGATCCTCATCGGCGGCCGTGAGTACCCCGCGGAAGGTCCGTTGGTTGCTGTTCTCGAGCGTCGGGCGGTCGGTCTTGACGACCGCCTTGTGACCGACGAAGCGGGCGAAGTGGCTGCGCTTGACCAGCGGCCGCTCGATCCCGGGCGACGACACCTCGAGGGTGTAGGGCGGACCGAGGAGCGCCGCGAGGGCGCCGGCGTCCGGGGCCGCCTCGGCGGCGTCGAGCGCGTCGCCGATCACCCGGCTCATCTTGGTGCAGGCGTCGAGGCTGACGCCGTCCGGGTGATCTAAATAGATGCGGAGGATCCTCCCCTGCCCGCCTCGCCCTCCGGCCCACTCGGCGAGAACGATCTCGTAGCCGAAGAGGCTGACGATCTCCGCCAGGACCTCCTCCACGAGCTCCGCGCCCTGGTCTCCTGCGGGGAGACGGGTGGTCGCTTCGGCGGTGTTCTGCGTGGCGCGCATGGGCGTGGGGACAAAAAAAGCGAGCGGGCGATGCCCCGCTCGCTTGCGAGAGGCAAAATGCGAAGGGCTAGTTATCACAGGGTCCGAAGGCGAGCAACCCCGGTCAAGGCCCGTCCACCCCACATTTACGGCGGGAGCAGGCTCACAGGTGAGGGCCCCTGGGAGGGTCGAGGGAGGCGCCCCTCTCACCGCGGTGCAGACCGGCGAAAGCCAGCGAACTCGGCCCTTTTTGGCTAGCATCGCCCGGTGCGTGACCTCGCCGCGGCAGTCGTCCAGCTCAACCCCGACGCCGACATTCAGCGCAGCCTCGATGTCGCCGCCGGGGCGTGCCAGGCCGCCCTCGCCGCCGACGCGGAGCTGGTCGTCCTGCCCGAGAACTACTGGGGGATCACCTCCCAGGACGCCAAGGCCGCCGCCGCCGTCGACCTCGCCGAGGGCCCGACAACGCCGCTCATCGCCCCGTTCGCGGCCCTCTCGGCCGCCCACCCGCGGGCCCTGCTCGTCCTCGGCGGGCTGCCAGAGCGCCCCACAAGCGACGATCCCCCGGCCGCTGCCGGGCTCGTCTACAACACCCTCGTCGCCCTCCAGGCGGGCGCCATCGTCGGCTCGTACCGCAAGATCCACCGCTTCGACGCGACCCTCCGCGACGGCACGAGCCTGCGCGAGTCGGCGTCGACCGCCGCCGGCAGCCGCCCGCTCGTCCTGCGCACGGAGGCGGCCGCGATCGGCCTGTCGATCTGCTACGACCTCCGCTTCCCGAGCCTCTACCGCGCGCTCGCAGCGGCCGGCGCCGAGATCATCGTCGCCCCGTCGGCCTTCACCCTGCACACCGGCCTCGACCATTGGGAGGTCCTGGTCCGCGCCCGCGCCCTCGACACCCAGAGCTACGTCCTCGCGCCGGCGCTCCACGGGCGCCACGGGCCGACTCGCCACAGCTTCGGCCACAGCATGATCGTCGACCCTTGGGGCACGGTGATCGCGCAGGCCTCCCCCGGCGACGGGGTCGTCCACGCCCGCCTCTCTGCCTCGCTCCTCGCGCGGGTCCGCGAGGATCTCCCGGTTCTCCGCCACCAGGTTCTCCCCGGCGGGCCGGCGGCCGATATAGTCGACGTCCGCGGAGCGACGTGAAGCGCGCGAAGGATCCCAAGCTGCACGGCCTCTACAGGTCGATGGAGCGCTACATCGACGGCGACGCCAGGGCCTACAGCGAGGTCTACGGCGTCCTCTCGGGGCGCCTGCGCGGCTTCCTCCTCCGCATGGTCAGCGACCGCGACGCCGTCGAAGACATCCTCCAGGTGGCCTTCCTCAAGGCTCACCTCGCGCGCGAGCGCTTCAAGCTCCAGACCGGCGACCCCGACTCGGCGGTCCAGGCTTGGTACTTCGCGATCGCCCGCAACGCGGCGATGGACCACCTGCGCAAGCACTACCGAAAACAACGGCGCGAGGTGAAACGATTCGCCGCCGAGGACGATGATCAGGATCCGATGGCGAGGCTCGCCGACCAAAGTCCGACGATCGAGGAGCTCGGGCTCGATCGCGAACGCGAGCGCGAGATCATCGACCGCGTCCAAGCGGCGATCGCCCGCCTGCCCGCGGGTCAGCGCGAGGTCGTCGAGCTCCACAAGCTCCGCGGCATGAGCATGGCCGACATCGCCGAGCGCCTCGAGATCCGCGAGGGCGCCGTGCGCGTCCGCGCCCACCGGGCCTACAAGGCGCTCGCCAAGTGGCTCTCCCCCTCCGTCTTCGCCCTTCTATGGTGGCTCTCCCGATGACCGACGAGCAGCAGCGCGACGAGCCCGAGAGCGCCGACACCGGCGCCGCGTCGGCGATCGACGTCAGCGCGCTCATCGTCGGCGACCTCGAGCGTCGGCGCCGAGACAAGCGCCGCCACTTCCTCCCGGCGCTCCTCCTGGTCGTTCTCTTCGTCGGCGGCAGCCTGGCGTTCATCGGCGTCCGGGCCGACCTCCTCGACCAGCCGCTGTGGCAGCTCGCGCTCCAGCTCCTGCTGTGGATCCTCTGCTTCCTGATCTTCCCGGCGATCGGCCTCGGGCTCCTCTTCCCGCGGCGGACGACGCGGGTCCTCCTCGCCGTCACCGCCGTCGCCACGACGGTCGTCGCCGCCGTCGGCCAGGGGCTCAGCGACCTCGCCAGCCTCAGCGATCACCTCGCCGGTGAGCACGGCCTCGGCTGCGGCGCCTACATGATCGGCGCCGGGATGGTTCTCCTGGCGATCGGCTACCTCAGCGGCGCCTTCGTCCAGCGCCGGCGGCCAGCGGCGGTCTTCTGGATCACCGCCGGCGTCGCCCTCGCGTCGCTCAACCTCGTGACCTGGCACTGCCCGGCCACCGGCCTCGCGCATCTCCTCCCTGGGCACCTCGGCGGCGCCGCGATCCTGCTGATCCTCGCGAGCGTCGTCGCCTCGATCGCTCACCTGCGCGAGAGTCGTGCCCGCGGCTGAGTCTTGCGCGTAGGGGGCTCCCCGGGCGCTCTCCGAGTGTTCGCGGCGCGCTCGCACGTGCGGCCGCGACCGCCGGCGAGCGACGATTGGGTCGGCTTCGCCGCGCCCCGCGGCTCCCCCGCGTCCCCCCTCGCGGCTCCGCCAGGACCTGCGCTTCGCCCGGCGCTGCGGTGCCCTGTCGAACTGAGAGGACGACGCTAGCGCTTCGGCAGGTAGCGGTGCAGGCGGCGGTAGAGGCGGCCCGCGCCCTCCCACGCCACCGGGCAGAGATCGTGGCGCGAGCCGTCCTTGAGCGCGATGACGAAGATCTCGCGGTCATCCGGCGGCCGGGCGACGACCTCGATGTCGACGACCTCGCGCGCCCGCAGCCGCCGTCGCTGCCCACCGGACCGAAAGGACAGGTACCCGAAGACGAAGTAGGCCGAGCGGGGCAGCGCGGCGATCGCGAACGCCCGGACCCAGCGCCAGACGTAGAAAGCGACGAGGAGGAGGACGAGGCGGATCGGCTCCTCGTAGCCGAAGCTCAGCGCCAGCCAGGCGTCGGGGAGCACGGCGAGGAGGGCGACGAGGAGGAAGACGAGGAGGAGGATCCTCATCCCCAGCCTCACCGCCTTGCCGGTCCAGTCGTCGGGACACGCGGTCCGCAGCCACGGGCGAAACACCTCCGCCTACCTAGCCGAAGTAGACCTCGAGGAGGTAGTAGCCGCCGCTGATGTCCGCCTGGTCGACCACGAGGTAGTACTCGCCGGGATCCGCGAAGAAGTAGTCGAGGCCGGCGAAGCCCGTCTCGTTGCCGCCGTTCGTGCAGGTCAGCTCGGACGCCGCGGCGCAGCTCGATCGGACGCTGATCACCGCGTCGATCTCCGTCGTCACGAAGACGCTCATGTACGTCGGCTCGTTGATCTGCAGGCGGAACATGTTCTCAGTGCCAGGCCCGCCGCAGGGGCCGTCGACCCGCCCCTGGCCGCCGCCGAGCTCGTTCTCCCAGAGGAAGTAGCCGCCCGGCTCTTGGTTGATCGTGTTCGGGTGGACCGCGCACGCCTCGAGCGGCGGCCAGCCGAAGGCGACGTCGAGCTCGTAGCGCCCGTCGGTGCCCGCCGGCGAGTCGACCGAGATGTAGTACTCGCGGCCGCCCTCGGCCCAGAAGTGGCGGGCGTCGCCGATCTCCGGCGCGATACAGATCTCCGGGAGGACGTCGGCCTCGGCGACGCAGGCGTCCGGGGTGACGCGCAGGAGCGCCGGGAAGTCGGTGCCCTCGCCGAGCGTGAGGATGACGTCGGTGCTGTACGGCGGGGTAAGGACGTAGGTGTCCTCGCGTCCGCGGTCGCCCCCGTTGTCCTCGCCGCACCAGCCGCGCGCCGAGCCGCCGCCGAGGAGGCGGCCGCGGACGGTGATCGGGGCGAAGGGCAGCTCGATCGGCATCGCGCAGCTCCCCTCGCGCGTGTCGTCGTCGCCGCCGTCGCTGAAGGTGTCGCCGCCGTCGTCGCTGAAGCCCGAGCGCGCGCCGCAGCCGACGTCGGCCGCGAGCGACAGCGCCGCGAGCACCCCGACGAGCAGGGGGCGGAGCGCGCGGGGGCTTGCCGAGGTCATCGCTGCGAGGATAGCAGCACGCCGCGGCCGGGGTCATTTGTCGACGATTTGACCGCGAGCGCGGCGGCTGACGGCCCGCGACGCTGACGCCCCGACCGCACCGAGGGCGGCGCTAGTCGTCCCAGGTCGCCCAATTCGTGCTCATGGACATGAGCTCCTCGCCCTCGAGGACGAACTCGAGGCGCCCGTTCCCCCCCTGGATCTCGGCGTGGTCGTTCACGACCTCGGCCGCGTCGACGCGCACGACGGCGCGCTCGCCCGGCTCCGGCCGCCACACCGCGGCCTGGAGGCTGAGGGTCGCGCGGCCGCGCCCGTCGGCGAGCGGCTCATAGATCCAGCAGGCCTGGAGGTCCTCCGCGTGGATCCCGTCGAAGGTCAGCCCGAGCGAGGTGTCCCACCAGGAGACGCGGCGGACCTCGACGAGGGCCGTCGGCTCGATCGCGTCGCAGGTCGTCAGCGCGGCGAGCTCGGCGTCGCGGGCCCACTCCGGCGCGTCATCGCAGCCCGGCGCGGCGAGGAGGAGCGTCGAGGCCGACGCGAGGCCGAGGAGGAGGCGTGAAGGGGTCGAGGTCATGGATCGCATGGCGTACCTCGGTGAAACACCGCGGGAGCCGCAGCGTGTCACCTCGCCTCCGCGGCTGACAACCCGGGGTGAGGGCGCGCGAAGTCGCCCTGCCCTCCCGTCTGCGTGCGGCTCGAGGCCCGCGAGGGCTCGCGCGCCTCGATCTGTGCGGAGGCTCTCCTCGCGCCGACGCGCGCTCGTGGACACGCGAACACTCGCTCGCCTCTCGAACAGCGCCGCTTCGGCGAAGCCGAGCGCGACGATAGCGACGCGAGGCCACCGCTCGGGCTGTGCCTGGCTGAACGGCGATCTCCGGCGAAGCGATCGGCCGCTACGCCCGATGCGCCGGCCAGATCGCGTCGACGATGAGCTGCAGCCGCCAGCGCCCGCGGAAGTAGGAGCGCTCCGGGACATAGAGGCACGACACACGGTCGCCGACGTTGACCCCGGCGCCGCCCTTGCCGAAGGCGATCGCGTCGACGAGCACGCCGCCCTGGCGCAGCGCGAGCTTGAGGTGCTCGCCCTTGAGAACGCGGACGTGATCGACCTCGGCGTCCTCGAGGAGGAAGCGCGGCGCGGGGAAGCCGACGCCGTAGGGGCCGAGGCCCTCGAGGGCCGTGAGCAGATCGGGGTCGATCGCCTCGAGGGTCAGGGCGCCGTCGTAGCCGATCCCCGGATCGACCGCGCCGTCGCCGAGCTGACGGCCGACGGCCGCGTCGAAGGCGTCGACGAGCGCAGGGATCGCGCTCGGATCCATCGACACGCCGGCCGCCGCCTTGTGGCCGCCGAAGCGGCGCAGCAGCGGCGCGCACTCGCTCAGGGCCGCGCGCACGTCGACCTCGCCGAAGGTCCGCACCGAGCCGCGCGCCTCGCCGCGGACAGTGTCGACCGCGAGGACGAGCACCGGCCGGCGGTACGTCTGGACGAGGTTCGAGGCGGCGATGCCGACGATCCCGTGGAGCCAGCCCTCCTTGGCGACGACGAGGCCGCGGCGCCCGGCGACCGCAGGATCACCGGCGAGGAGCGCCTCCGCCTCGGCGACGATCCCCGCCTGGAGCTGGCGCCGCTTGACGTTGAAGCTCTCGACCTGGGCAGCCATCGCCTTGGCCTCGGGGAGCGAGCGGGCGCGGAGGAGCGCCAGCGACGGCTCCGCCGGACCGAGGCGCCCCGGGGCGTTGAGCCGCGGGCCGAGACGAAAGCCGAGGTGGCTCTCGTCGAGAAGGACGTCCTCGTCGACCTTCGCCATCTTGAGCAGCGCCCGCAGGCCGGGGCGCCGGCGCTGCGACATCACGGCGAGCCCGTGGCGGACGAGGATCCGGTTCTCGTCGACCAGCGGGACCATGTCGCAGACCGTGCCGAGCGCGACCATGTCGAGCCAGTGCCGCGGATCGGGGAGCGAGCGGCGGTCGCGGTCGCCGGCCAGCGCGGTCCGCAGCGACGCGCTCAGATAGAACGCGACGCCGGCCGAGCACAGCCCCTTGAACGGGAACTCGCAGCCGGCCTGGTGCGGGTTCAGGAGCGCCGTCGCCGGCGGCATCGTCTCGGGGACCTGGTGGTGATCGATCACCGCGGTCGGGATCCCGCGCTGACGCAGCCACTCGAGGGCCTCGTGATCCGACGTCCCGCAGTCGCCGGTGAGGACGACGTCAACCCCGGCCTCGGCGAGCGCCTTCGCGTCGTCGACGCCGAAGCCGTAGCCGGAGTCGCGGTCGGCGACCCGCGAGACGACCTCGGCGCCGAGCGCCTCGAGGTACGAGCTGAGGATCGTCGCGGTCGTGACCCCGTCGACGTCGTAGTCGCCGAAGACGCCGATCCGCCAGCCCCTGGTCAGCGCCGTCTTGAGCAGATCGATCGCCGGGTCGAAGCCGGCCATCGAGTCGGGCCTCCGGAGGTCGGCGAGGCGCGGGCGCAGCCAGCGGTTCTGGGCGTCGAAGTCGCGGACGCCGCGGCCCATCAGCAGCGAGACGGCCATCGGCGCGACCTCGAGGGCCCCCGCCCGCTCGCGGAGCTCGCTCGCCTCGGCCCCCGGATCGCGGAGGGCCAGCCGTGGCGCCTCGTCCATCGCCCTACCCTACGCGACGCGCCCGCGACCGGCCAGCGCCCGCGACACGCCGCGGGCGCTGCGGCACCTCACGCGCCGCCCGTTGGCCCGAGCACGCGGGCGACCCTCGCCGTCTCTCGCTAGAAATCCCGCGGGCCTCCCCGACCGGACTCAGCTCACCCAGCCAGAGCCCGAACAATCTGGGCCGACGATCGCGGTGCGAGGCCCCACAAACGGCGAGCAGCGCCGTCACCGAGGTGACGACGCTGCCTGCGCGTTCCTTGCGACCGCCGAGCCGCTAGGACTCCGGACGCCGCCGACGGCGCCGCCGGCTGGTCCGCTGCGGCTCGCCGCCGTCGCTGGTCGGCTTGCTGACGGGCGTCGCGGTCGCCTCGATCGTCGGCTTGTCGCCGTCGCCGTCGCCGTCGCCGCTCGCCTCGCCCTTGGCCTCGGAGCGGAGCTCGCCGATGGTCTTGCCCGAGATCCCGTCGACCTCGGCGCCCGTCGCCGACCCCAGCAGGGTGCCGGTGCCCTCGCGCTCCTCCTTGTCGATCGACAGCAGGTGCCCCTCGCCGCCGTAGAAGCGCTTGTTGATCCAGAGGAAGAGCGGGCTGGCGATGAAGAGCGAAGAGTAGGTGCCGACCAGGAGGCCGACGATCAGGGCGAAGGCGAAGTCCTTGATCGGACCGGAGCCGATCACCCAGATCGACAGGACGACCAGCATCGTCGTCGTCGACGTCAGGATCGTCCGGCTCAGCGTCTCGTTGAGCGCGGTGTTGGTGATCTCCTCGATGTCGCCGTCGCGGTTGAGGGCGACGCGCTCGCGGACGCGGTCGAAGACGACGATCGTGTCGTTGATCGAGTAGCCGATGACCGTCAGCAGCGCGGCGATCGTCTGGAGGTTGAACTCCTTGTAGGTGATCGCGAAGGCGCCGACGACCATGAAGGCGTCGTGGGTGAGCGCGACGATGCCGCCCGGCGCGTACCGGAGGTCGAAGCGCAGCATCACGTAGAGGAAGATGAAGCCGATCGCGTAGAGCAGCGACGTGATGCCGTCGCGCTTGAGCTGGCCGCCGACCTTCGAGCCGACCGTCTCAGAGGAGACGATGTGGTCGACCGTGCCGGCGCCGAAGTGGCCGTCGAGCTGCTCCTGGAGCTTGGCGCCGATGCCGATCAGGCTGACGTCGACCGGGAACTCGCCCTCCTTGCCGGTGCCTTTGTCGGCCCGGCCCTCGCAGCCCGCGTCGTGGAGGATCCGCTCGACCTCGCCGTAGATCGGCTGGCTGTCGAACTTGAGGAAGAGCTTGCTCGCGCCCTCCGGCGGGTAGTTGAACTGGACGAGCTTCGCCGTCTCGTAGCCCTGGAGGGCCTCCTCGCAGGCCTTGGCCTGGGCCGGGTCGATCGAGTGGACCTCCTTGACCCGGATCAGGACCTCGTTCTCGGCGTCGGGCACCGTCAGGGCCGAGGCCCCCTGGTAGCCCATCTCGCCGAGCGCGTCGCGGATCTGCTGGATCTCGATCGCGTGCTCCTTGTCGAGCGCGAGGCGGACCGTCGAGCCGCCCTGGAAGTCGATGCCGAAGTTGAGCACCGAGCCGCGGGCGACGCTGTTGTAGACCATCGAGCCGATCGACAGGACGACCAGGACGATCGACAGGACGATGAACTTCCAGGCGTTCTTGACGAACTGGATGTTCGTCCCAGAGGGGATTATCTCGAAGAACTTCTGCATGGCGCCCAAAGCCCCTTAGATCGACACCCGGTCGAAGCCGCGGCGGTTGGCCTGGAAGTCGAAGAAGACGCGGGTTGCGAAGACCGCGGTGAAGATCGACGTGGCGATGCCGATCAGGAGGGTGATCGCGAAGCCGCGGATCGGCCCCGAGCCGTACTGCCAGAGGACGAGGCCGGCGATGGCCGTCGTCAGCTGGGAGTCGACGATGGTCGTGAAGGCGCGGTCGTAGCCGGCCTCGATGGC
>JAGQIT010000051.1 GCA_020431135.1 Myxococcales bacterium
AAGGAGGCGATCGCCGCCCTCGAGAGGCTCGCCGGCGACCTCCACGACGCCGGGCCGCGCGCCGACATCCTCTGCCGCGCCGGTCGCCTCGCCCTGACCCGCGCGCCCGAGGGCGAGCGCGGGCCGCTCGCGTGGAAGCTCTTCGGCGAGGCCCTGAAGATCGCGCCGGCCTCGGAGCTCGCCTTCCGCGGCCTGTGGCTGACCTACAGGCGCCACGGCAGCAGGGGCGCGCCTGTCCTCGGGGACACCTTCCACGCGCGCCTCGACATCCTCACGCGCGTGGGCCTCGAGGGCCCGCAGGTCCGCGCGCTCGCCCGCCTCGCCCTCGCGATCGAGGGCCCGAAGCGGGCCTGCGCGCTCCTCGAGAAGGCGATCGCCAACGCCGGCTTCGACGCGCCGGTCTACATCGATCTCGCCCAGGCCTACGCCCACCTCGATCAGTGGGCCGACGCCGTCACCCAGCTCCTCACCGCCCTCGACCTCGAGCCGGCGGCCGAGCGCAAGGCGGCGCTCCACTTCTTCCTCGCCGAGGCCGAGCAGCGCGCCGGCAACCGCGACGCGGCGATCCGCCACTACATCGCCGCGAGCCGCGGCGGCTACCACCCGCGCCACGCCCTCACCGCCGCCGATCGCCTGGCCTCGGAGATCGGCAGCGTCGGCCAGCGCGTCGAGGTGCTCGGCCTCCTCGTCGAGCGCGGCGACCTCGACGAGAAGATCCGCGGCCTGCGTGAGCTCGCCGAGCTCCACGCGACCGAGCTCGGCGAGGCCGAGCGGTCGATCGACCTCCTCCGCGAGCTCCTCCGCCACGAGCCGACGGACATCGCCGCCCTCACCCGCCTGTCGGAGATCCTCCGCGACTTCGAGCGCTTCGACGAGGCCTACGCGACGCTCGTCACCGGCATCTCGGCCCACCGCCGCGCCGTCTCCCTCCGCGGCCTGCGCAACCGCGCCGGCGCCCCGGACCCCTCGGCGATCGTCGGCCTCCACCGCCTCTTCGACGAGACCGAGGAGCTCAACGGCGTCTACACCTGCGCCGGGATCCTCGAGGTCGTCGACCCGAAGGCGATCCCGCCGGGCCGCGACGCCGACTCGCTGATGCCCGATCCGTGGCCGCTGCCGGTGCCGCGCGACGACCTCTTCCCGGCGCTGTGCTCGGGCAAGGACGCGACCGTCGCGGCGATGATGCTGATCCGCGAGGGCATCTCCTACCTGACCGAGCTCCCCGGCGCCCCGGAGCCGCCGGCGATCCTCCAGACCAAGCGCTCCCTGCCCTCCGTCAGCAGCGTCGCGTCGACGACCCACGCGCTCGCGCAGGCGCTCGGGATCCCCGAGCCCGACGTCTACCTCAACCCCGACGAGCACCGCCGCGTCCGCACCTGGGCGAGCGGCACGCCGTCGCTGATCCTCAGCCGGACGATCGCCCAGACCCCGGACTCGCCGGAGTCCCGCGACAAGCTCGGCCGCGCCCTCCTGCGCCTCAGCCTCGGCGGCGACTACGTCTTCGAGCGCCTGCAGACGCCGCAGCTCCTCGGCCTCCTGTGCGGCCTCAGCGAGAGCGTCGGCATCAGCCTCGAATTCCAGCAGCAGGTCGATCAGCAGATCGCCGACGCGGTCATCGAGATCCTGTCGACCGGCGCCGCCTCGCTCGACTTCGGCGAGTACGCCGAGCGCCTCAGCCGCAGCGCCGACACCTTCGATCCGACGCAGCTGCGCGCCGCGTTCGTCATCGCGGAGGACCGCGCCGCGGTGCTCTGCGCCGGCGACCCGCGGATCAGCATCCGCGAGCTGCGGCGCAAGGGCAGCCTGACCTCGGCCCGCGGCCAGGCGCTCCTCACCTACCTGATCTCAGACGACCACCTGTCCCTGCGCCGCTCGCTCGGCTACAGCATCGAGCTCGAGCTCGACATCAGCGACGTGGAGGAGATCCCATGAGCGACCGCGTCATCGTCGACGAGCTTGACCGCGAGATCGAGGTCACCCGCGCCCTCGACCAGAAGCCCCCCCGCGACCCCGACGCCGGCACCCCGCCCGGGCTCGCCGACCTCGGGACCGACGGCCACGAGGACCTGTGGCCGATCAAGCTCGCCGCGCCGCCGCGCCTGTCGCGGGCCGCCGGCGCCGCCGAGACCCGCCAGCGGATGGCCGACTACCTCCTCGCCGAGAGCGGCCACCGCTCCGGCGAGCTCAAGGCGGCGCTCGCCGGCGAGGCCGGGCGGATCCTCGTCCAGGACCTCGGCCAGCAGTTCCAGGGCCAGGCGCTGATCCAGGACTGCGGCACCGAGGTCCCGTCGCTGATGATCGCCGCGGCCAGGGATCCCCTCTTCGATCTCAGCGCCGCCCTCGAGGGCCTCGCGGCGCAGGCCGGCGACCCGCTGCGCGCCCCGGCCGAGCGCGCCGCCGCGTGGATCGAGCACGGCCTCCTCTGTGAGGAGCGCGCCGGCGAGCCGGAGCGCGCCCTCGCCAGCTACCGCGCCGCCCTCGACCTGATCGACGATCACCCGGTCGCCCTCAGCCTCGCGACCCAGACGTCGACGAACCTCGGCCGCGAGGACGTCGCCCGCGATCTCCTGGCGACGGCGATCCGCACGAGCGACGGCGCCTTGGCGACGACCTACCGCCTCGAGGAGGCGCGGGTCACGACCGACGTCGGCGATCGCCGCGCCCGCCTCGAGGAGGCGATCGACGGCGACGCACCTGACCTCACGGCCATCCGCCGCCTCCTGCCGCTGGTCCGCGCGAGCGGCGAGCGCGGCCACCTCTCGGATCTCTACCGGCGCTACGCCGCCGCGGTCGACGATCCGATCGCCGCCGGCACCGCCCTCCACCAGGCGCTGACGGCCCTCGGCGAGGCGCCGCTCGACGCCGACGCCACCCTCGCGGCGGTCGAGGCCTGGCTCGGGGAGCACAGCGGCGACCTCGTCGCCTTCCCGCTCCTCACCGAGATCATCCGCACCCTCGAGCAGCAGCGCCTCCTCGATCCGGAGAGCGTCGACGACGCCCGCTACGTCGACCTCCTCGAGCGCCTCGCGCCCTTCGTCGACGACCTCCACGAGCGCGCGGTGATCCGCGAGCAGCTCGCGCGCCTGCGCTGGACCGAGCTCGCGCCGCTGCGCCCCGAGCGACCGACCGCCGACGACATCCTCAGCGGCCCGCCGTCGCTTGCCGACGACGCCGCCGCCCTCTACGACAAGCTCCTCAGCGACCTCCGCTTCTGCCTCGAGCACCAGCCCGAGCAGCGGTGGATCCGCGACACCCTCGCCGCCGCCCTCCGCGACCTCCGCGACGTCGACGGCCTCATCGATCACCTCGAGGGCTGGGCCCACATCCACTCCGCTGGACCTGGCCGCGCGGCCATCTTGATGCGCCTCGGCAAGGTCCACGAGGAGCTGCGCCGCGACCTCGCCGCGGCCGCCGAGACCTACGAGCTCGCGGTCGCCGAGGACCCGCGCAACCCCGACTGCCTGCGCGCGCTCGGCCGAATCTACGAGGAGATGAAGCGCTGGCCGCAGGCCGCTGACACCCTCCAGCGCCAGGCCGACGCCTCCGACGAGGGCCCCGAGCGCCTCGCCGCCCTCCGCCGCCTGGCGACGCTCGCTGAGGACGAGCTCAAGGACCTCGACCTCGCGCTCGACACCCTCGAGGAGGTCGCCCGCCTCGACGGCGACGACATCCTCTCGCTCTACCAGCTCGCGGCGCTGTCGCGGCACAACAAGCGGCCGCGCCGGCTCCTCGCCGCCCTCGAGCTCCTCGCCGCGCGCCTCGAGGACGACGCCGCCCGGACCGCGACCCTCTTCGAGATCGGCGAGGCCCAGGAGCGCTCGCTCGGCGACGTCGAGGCCGCGCGCAACTCCTACGAGCGGGCCCTGGAGCACAGCCCGGGCTACACGCCGGCGCTGCGCGCCCTCGCCCGGATCTACCGCGAGCGCAACGACATCGACGCGCTCCTCCGCCTCCACGATCCCGAGGTCGACCCGATCACCGACCCGGCGGTGCTCTCCCTCAAGGCCGCGCGCATCGCCCTCGACGAGCTCTCCGACATGGAGCGGGCGATCGAGTACCTCTTCCAGTCGTACAACACGAACCCCGACCTCGCGCCGACGCGGGTGCTGCTCCTCCAGCTCCTCACGCTCGGCGGCCGCACGCGCGAGGCCTACGACCTCCTGCGCGCCCAGGACCTCCCGGACAGCGCGCCGCTCCTCGCCGACTACCACTTCCGCCTCGGCCTCCTCGCCGAGGAGCTGGCGAGCACCGACCCGACCGGCGACACGCCGACCCGCGATCAGGATCGAGCGCTCCAGCACTACCGCGCCGCCCTCGCGGTCCAGCCGGACCACGCCCTGGCGGCCGCCCGCGCCCGCGCCCTCCTGGTCGCCAACAACGACGTCGACAACCTCGCCCGCCTCCTCGAGGACCAGCTCAGCGACGCCCAGGGCATCGAGAAGGCCGGCCTCGAGATCCAGCTCGCGCGCCTCCACCTGACCAAGGCCAACGGCCACGCGACCTCGCAGCGCTACTACGAGGCCGCGGTCGAGGCGGCGCCGAACGACGCGATGATCCGCCGGGAGTACGAGAACTTCCTGCGCCAGAGCGACGACACCAAGGGGCTGCCGACGATCCGCCTCGCCCTCGCGCGGATCAGCGAGGACACCCACTACAAGGCGACGCTCCTCGTCGAGTCGGCGGAGGCGCTGCTGGTCTCGGGCGCGCCGGAGGACCGCGAGTTCGCGGCCAACGCGATCCTCGGGGCGCTGCGTGAGGATCCGGGCAACCCCTACGCCGTCCGCCAGCTCGAGGGGCTGCTCTCCGATCCCGCATCGCCGGTGGCGATGACCGACGCCGTCGGGGCGCGGGCCGTCCGCGCCCAGTCGGACTCCGAGCGGGCGATCTTCTACCTCGAGAGCGCCGAGCTCCTCGAGCGCGCCGGGGCGCGCAGCGAGGCCCAGCGGGCCTACCGCGCGGCCCTCCGGGCGATGCCCTCGCTGGCGCCGGCCGAGATGGGCCTGACGCGGATCGCCAGCGGCGCGCCGCAGGTCTCGGACGCGCCGTCGAAGGCCAAGACGGTTTCGATCCACACCCTCATGGCCGACGCCCGCGACGCGGCCGTCCGCGCCGGGACCAGCGGCGAGGCCCGCGACGCCGAGGAGGCGCTCAGCCTCTTGGGACAGATCCTCGGCCGCGACCCGCACTACCGCGACGCGATCGGCCTGACCCGCGCCCTCGCGGCCCAGCTCCCCGATCCGACGCCGGCGATCCAGCTCCTCAGCACCGTCTTCGGCCGGATCTCCGACCCGGCGCTGCGCTACGAGCTCGGCGTCTTCCTCGGCGAGCAGGCCCAGAGCGACGACGACGCCCTCGCCTACTTCCAGGTCGCGGCCGACGCCCGCCCCGACGGCAAGCAGGCGCTGCGCGGCCTCCTGCGTCGCCACCAGCGCCTCGGCCACGAGGAGGAGTCGGCGGAGGTCATGGAGCGCCTCCTCGCCCTCTACGACCCGGGCGAGCCGTCGGCGATCGACCTGCGCCTGACCCTGGCGAACTACCTCGCCCGCACGCCGCAGACCCTCGACCGCGCCCTCGAGCACGCGCGCATCGTCCTCCAGGCGCGCAGCGACGATCCGCGGGCGCTGCTGCTGATGGCCGAGCTCCTCGAGCGCTCTGAGATGCCGGCGGAGGCCGTCGAGATGCTCGACCGCCTCGTCCTCCGCGAGCGCGATCCGGACAAGCTCCACGAGCTCCACAGCCGCCGCGCCCGCCTCCTCGCCGAGCTCCCGGGGCGCGACAACGACGCCCTCGACGCCGCCGAGCGGGCCGCCGAGCTCAACCCCGGCCACCGCGGGACGATCCTCCTGCTCATCCGCCTCCTCGATCGCACGGGCCAGACCGACCGCGTGTCGGCGTTCCTCGATCCGATCCGCAACGCGATGCTCGCCAACATCGGCCGCGGCCAGATAAACCCCGGCGACCTCAAGCTCCTCGCCGAGGTCGCCCACGGGACCAAGCCGGAGCTCGCGCGGATGGCCCGCCTCCTCGGCCACGCCCTCGACGCCAGCGGCCCGCTGCCCGAGGACCACATGCGCTCGGCGAGCGTCGGCGGCCTCGAGCGGATCCTGGCGACGCCGACCCTGCGGACCAGCGTCCTGTCGCCGCACGAGTCGCCCGACCTCAACGACCTCCTCACCTGCATCGAGACCGCGGTCGAGCGCTCCTACACGGAGTTCGGCGGCCTGCGCAACGAGGAGCTCGTGCCGATCCCGCCGAACGTCGACCACACGGTGATCAGCCCGCTGATCAACCGCTGGGGCGCCCTCCTCGGCTGCAACGCCTTCCTCCTCAACGCGACGACGGCGAACAACTGCTCCGTCCTCTTCGAGGAGGGCGAGGACTCGTCGCTGCGCCTCGGCATCAACCTCTGGCTGCGCGGCGACGACATCGCCTGGCGCGGCCTCGCGGCGATCGCCCTCGCCCGCAAGGCGCTCGGCGGCGTCATGGTCCGGGCGCTCTCCGCCGAGGAGCTCGACCTCGTCCTCGCGGCGTCCTTCGAGACCGCCAAGGTCTTCAACGCGATCACGGCCGACCCCGACTCGCGGCGCCTGCGGGAGATCAGCGCCCTCTTCACGAAGCAGCTCGGCCGCCGCCAGCGCAAGACCCTCCTGCGGGTCTGCCACACCCTCGCCAGCGTCAACTTCGAGCCGACGAGCACGGCCCGCGGCACACTCGCCAGCGACCTGCGGATGGCCGCGCTCCTCTCGGGCGACGTCGGCGGCTGCCTGAGCGCCGCCTGCCTCCTCGACGGCTTCGCCAACGGCTCGCTCAAGCAGCGGATCAGCTTCAGCCGCAACGCCCAGGAGCTGATCGTCTTCCTCCTGAGCGACGTCTTCCTCAACCTCCGCGAGATCGCGATCGCCTGACCGGAGGGGCAGGTCGGCGCCGACGCGCGGCGCTCTCAGCCGCCGCAGGCCGCCGCCTCGACGCAGCTCGTGCCGTAGCCCGGGAGCTCACAGCACGGCTCGTCGCCGGGGCAGGCGTCGCAGCCTCCGCAGGTGAGGCAGCCCGGCGCGGGCTCGTAGTCGTAGCACTCGCCGCCGGCGCACACCTGGTCGACGGCGCACGCCTTGCCGCAGCCGCCGCAGTGGAGCGGGTGGGACTCGGCGTCGACGCAGGCGCCGTCGCAGATCTCGAGGTCGCAGTCGCCTGCGCCGGCGCACTCGCCCGCGACGCAGACCCCGTCGCAGGGCTGGCCGCAGCCGCCGCAGTGCGCCGGGTCGCTCAGGGTGTCGACGCAGGCCCCCGCGCAGGCGCTCAGCTCGGGGCGGCAGACGCAGACGCCGTCCTGGCAGAACTCGGCGTCGTCGCACTTCGTCACCTCGCAGCTCCCGCAGAACTCGGGGTCGTTGCTGACGTCGCGGCACTCGCCGTCGCAGTCGAGCATCCCCGGCGGGCAGACCACGCGCCCGCCGCAGCTCCCCGACGCGCACTCCTGTCCGTTTCGACAGGTAGCCCCGCAGGCGCCGCAGTTCGCCGGATCCGCGGCGACGTCGGTGCACAGCCCGGCGCAGAGGATCGCCCCCGGCTCGCACTGCGGCTCGACGCCGCCGGTCGTCCCGCCCGTGGTCTCGCCGCTCGTCTCGCCGCCTGTCGACGACGAGCCGCTCTCTGTCTGACCTCCCCCCGTCGACGTCGACCCGGTAGACGTCGCCGTCGCCGTCGTCGATCCTGAGGTGCTCGTCGACGTCGCGGAGGTCGACGTCGCGCTCCCGTCGACGCCGCCGCTGCAGGCCGCGCTCAGGGCTGCGACCGTCGTGAGGAGCAGGCGAGTCCAGGAGCGAGTGCGCGGCCGCGACATGCCGCATCGTAGCGCGACATGCCGCGGCGTGGCGCGTGCCTACGACGCGGGGCGCCGCATCTGCTGCTGCTGCTGGTAGGCGATCGTGCTGGCGATCTGGAGGCCGATGATCCGCGTGACCCACGGGAGCTTCTCGGGCTCGTCGCTGCCGCGCAGCGCCGCCGCGATCGCGTAGGTCTGCGCGGCCATCGCGTCGTTGTGGTTCAGCCACAGGCCGACGGCCGAGTCGGCGAAGAGGTTGGCGAGCGGCCCGTGGAGCGCCTCGCGGACCTTCGCGTCGTCGGCGATGCCCTCGAGGAGGGCGGCCTCGCGCTCGGCCTCCGGCGTCTCCTGGGTGATGTTCGGGTGGGCCTCGGTGACCTTCTTGAGGAAGGGCTCGACGTCGAGAACCGGCGGCCAGGCGTTGGCGCCGATGCCCCGAAGGACGGCGTCGACGACCGCGGCCGGGTCGACGGCGCCGGTGTCGAGGTGCGCGGCGACGAAGTCCGCCGGCCGCTCGCTCGGCGCGTCGCCGAGGTGGATGAGCGCCTGGTTGATCTCCTCCGGGACCTGGAGGCTGAGGCTGAGGGTGCGCTCGCGGGCCCAGCGGATCCGCGCCTTCGCCCACTCGACCGGGACCTTGCGGCCCTCGGCCTGGCGCTCCCAGTCGCGGAGCACCCGCTGGCGCTGACCGTCGGTCTGGACGTAGGCCTTGAAGCCGACGACGTGGTCGAAGGCCGTGAGGGTGGCGAAGAAGAGGAAGCCGTTGCTCTCGGCGCCGGGCTTGGCGATGTAGACGCGGAAGAGCCCCGGCGTCGTCCCGACGTCGACCATCGCCGTCTCCGAGAGGTCGCCGCGGAGCCCCGCCGTCGACCCCGGGGTCCAGCTCTTGCCGTGCTTGGGGATCTCGACGCCCTTGGTCTTGAGGACGTGGATCGCCTTGCGCACCGCCTTGCGCACCTTCTTCTCGTCGTGATCGGCGAGGCCGACGAGCGCGGCGGCGTCCTGGTCGCGGACGAGGTCGGGGATCTTGGCGAGAACTTCTTCGGCGCTGGCTGCCATAGGCGCGCGTTCTACTACAACCTACATTCCGTGGTCGAGTGCGAAGGCGGGCGCCAGGTCGGCGCCGGTGCCCCAGCGCGCCCGCTTCCACCTGCCCTCCTCGGCGAGCTCCCAGGCGACCGCCGTTCGGACCATCCGCAGGGCGATGCCCCCCTCGCTGAGGCGGTCGACCTGCTCGCCCGGATCGCGGCGGAGGTCGAAGAAGCGCTGCGAGTCGAGGCCGCGGCCGCTGCCGAGGAGGAGCTTGCTGTCGCCGACGATCGCGGCCCGCGAGCCGTCGCCCATATACGCGGTCACGAGCCGCGGCGGCGGCTGCGGATCGTCGATCACCGGCACGAGGCTCTCGCCCTGCCACTCCGACGGGAACGGCAGCCCGAGGAGGTCGATGAGCGTCGGGCTGAGATCGAGGAGGTCGACCGGCGTCGCCACCCGCCCGGGGGCGAGGAGCTCCGGGGCGCGGATCGCCAGGGGCACGCGCAGGCTCTCCTCGTAGAGGCTGAAGCCGTGGCCGGCGCCGCCGTGCTCGAAGAACTCCTCGCCGTGGAGGCCGACGAGCACGATGATCGCCTCGTCGAGGGCGCCGCGCCCCTCGAGGACCTCGACGATCTGACCGAGCGCCTGATCGACGACCTGGAGCTCGCCGCGGTAGAGCCGGCGGACGTAGGCGAGCTCGGCCTTCGACGGCTCGACCTTGCCGGTGCGCACCTTGCCGAGCCAGAGGTGCGTGAGGTGGGGCAAGGGCGCCCCGTCGGGCCGCGGCAGCTCCCCCTGGAGCTCGCGCGGCGGCTCGTAGGGGGCCTGCGGATCGTTGACGATCGCGTAGGTGAAGCGCGGCTTGGAGCGCTCGCCGATCGCCCTCAGGGCGGCCGCGACGACCGCGTTGGCGTCGTTCGGCGTGCTCGGCCCGCGGTCGAGGGCGATCCGCTCGTCGAAGCCCTGAGTGAGGCCGCGGGCGCCTTCGAAGTCGGTGTCGGCGGTCGACGAAAGCGTCGCGTAGCCGGCGCGATCGAGGACCTCCGCGAGGAGCACCTGGGTGTCGGCGACGTAGGTCCCCTTGATCGTCTTGTGCACCGGCGGGATCACCGACGACAGCCACGTCGCGTGCCCGGTGATCGCCCACGGGCCGCTCGCGTAGGCGCGATCGAAGACCAGCGCCTCGCTGGCGAAGCGCTCGATCGACGGGTAGCGCGGGCCCCCGGGCGGCGGGCTCATCAGGTCGTCGGGGCGCGCCCCCTCGACGCCGAGGACGTAGACGTCGCGGAGCTCGCGGCGGCGGCGATCGACGGGGATCGCCCGCTGGCTGATGATCTCGAGGGCGTGGAAGGTCGCGTTGGCCTCCTCGCCGCGGCTGCGCGCGCGGACCTCGAGGCGCAGCGGCACGCCGCCGAAGCCAGAGAGGTCGACCTCGTGGCGCTCGCCGGCCGCCTTGAGCGGCTCCTGGAGGAGCACGGTCGGCGCCCGCCCGGCCCGGTGATCGTCGTCGGTGCTGGCGACGATCTCGAGGGAGCCGCGGCCGCGGACGTCGATCCGCAGCCGCGAGCGCCGCGGCGGCTGGACGTAGTAGACGAGCCCGGCGCCGCTCCCGAGGGTCAGGGCGACGCGCTGGAGATCGCGGCTGTCGACGGTGTAGGGCGGCGCCCCGCTCAGCGGCGGGCCGGAGACGATCGACGCGTGGGTGCCGATCTCGATCGTCCGCACGGCCGCCGCGACGGCCTCGCCGGCGCGCTCGCTCGTCCGCCTGAAGTGGAGGCGCAGGCGGTTGTCGCCGACCTTGGCGAGCTTCTCCGGCAGCGAGAACGTGCGCCGCTCCCAGGTTGTCCCTAAGGTCAGGTTCGCGAGAACCTGCTCCTGCCACAGAACGGTCACGGCCTGATCGGGCGCGAGCGCCTTGAGGGTCAGGGCCATCGCCAGCGGCGGCGGCTCCTCGCCCTTGCCCGCGGCCGACGCGGACGCGTCGCCCTTCCCCGCCCCGTCCTCGGCCTCGCCCTCCGCGGCCTCGGGCCGGCGCATCGCCGCCGCCAAGGCGCCGTCGAGGGGCACGTCGAGGCTCGCCCCGCGACCGACGAGAACGCCCGCCCGGTAGCCGTCGATCTCCTCGGCGAGATGCCACGGCGAGTGGGCCGCGAGCTCGAGGTACTTGCTCGCGTGCGGCAGGCCGAGGTCGATCACGAGGCGCCCGCTTTGGACCGAGCCGGCGCTCGGCCGCTGGGCGAGGAGATCGAGCCAGACGTCGGCGGCCTCGATGCGCGACACCGGGGCGACGGGCGCCGCGGCCAGCCGCGTCGGCGCCTCAGGGGCCTCCGGCGCGACGTCGAACGGGAGCTCGGGCGCGTCGCCGCTGCAGCCCGCGGCGAGGGCGACGAGGAGCGCCGCGGTTCTAGCCGTCCGCCGCACTGCCTGTCGCCTCGACCTCGACTTCAGCCGCGCGCTCGAGGTCCCCGAGATCGAAGAGGAGCTCGAGCTCGATCGTCGGGTTTGCGATCATCCGCACCGCCCGCTCCGCGCCGATCTCGAGGGCCGCCAGCTCCGCCAGGAGGAGCTCCTCGACGGCCCGCAGCGCCCTCTTCCCCTCGACCTGCGCGCCCTCCGCTCGGAGGCCGCGCAGGAGCACCTGGAGGGCGTCTGCCCGGGCCTCGGGCGCGCCGCTCGTGGCGACGGCGATCGCCAGGCGCCGCCCCTCCCGATCGTCGGCGAGGCGAGCCCGGCGGATCCGCAGCTCGGCGAGCGCCTCCGCCGAGAAGAGCGCCTCGACCGAGCCCGAGGTCCAGGTCGAGGCGAGCGCCTCACGCAGCGAGCGCCCGGCGTCCTCGCCCTGGAGGGCCGCCGCGAGCTCGGCCGGCGACAGCGGATCGACGCGCCCAGGCGGCCGCGCCCCGTCGCGCAGCGCCGCCTCCAGGCGCAGGTTCGCGGGGTGCGTCTGCGCGAGCTCAGGCTCGGGCCAGAGCGCCCGGCGGACCAGCTCGGCGGCGACCTCGTCGTCCCAGCGCTCCTCGGCGAGCGCCAGGGCCAGGGCCTCCCGCGCCCACCAGCGCTCGACCGCGGCGTAGCGGTCGAGGTAGTCGACGACGGCGACGACCAGCCCCTTGCGGCCGACATCCGACTCGCGGGCCGACCACGCGTCGTTGGCGTCGCGGAGCGCCCGCACGACGAGCGCGCGGTGGGCCCGGCGCGCGCGCTCGGGCGACGGCGCGTACATGAGGATCCGCCGCAGGGCGACGAGCACGAGGTCGCGCTCGTCCGCGAGGTCACCGCTCCACGCCGCCCGCTCCCAGACGTCGGCTGGGGTCGGGCTCGAGGCCGAGGCCGCGTCGACGAGCGACCGCGCCTGCTCCTCCTGCTCCGCCGCCATGGCGATCTCCGCGTGCACCTCGAGGCCGCTGGCGGAGATCATCTGCGGCGCCTGCGAGAGGCGCTCCATCAGGATCGACGCGCCGACCCGGTAGCCGCGGTGGATCATCAGCGGCGCGGCTACCCGCCCGGCGCAGGTGAGGCCGAGATCGGCCTCGATCGCCCGCCGAAGATCGCGCTCGGCGGTCAGCGACGCGGGATCGCGGGCGCTCTCGAGGGCCGCCGCGAGCTCCCCCGCCGCGCCGGTCGTCAGCAGCTCGCCGAGCCCCGGACAGCCGTCGCCGCTCGCCTCGTCGCCGGCGAAGGAGCGCCGCGTGGCGAGGGCGAGGAGCGCGAAGATCAGCACCGAGTACGCAGCGGCGTAGCCGTACTGCGCCTGCCGCGTGAAGGCCCAGCGGTACGCCTCGCTCACGAGGATCTCGGTCTCTCCGTCGGGCTCTCCCCCCGACACGAGGAACACCACGTTGAACTGGTTGAAGGTCCAGATCGTTCCGAGC
>JAGQIT010000690.1 GCA_020431135.1 Myxococcales bacterium
GCTCGAGCAGCGTCTCGAGGATCGCCCACCGCCGCGGCGTATCGCACTCGAGCCCGAGGAGGAGGGCGTCGGTCAGCCCCGCCTCGTCGACGATCGGGATCCCGAGGGCCCGAGCTCGCCGCTTCGTCGCGGTCTCGCCGCGGCCGGCGAGGAGGGCCGTCGTCCGCCGCGAGAGCGAGCCGACCACATTCGCGCCGCAGGCCCGCAGGTCGCGGCGCAGGCGGCCCTTGTCGACGCGCTCAAAGGGCCCGCTGAGCGCGTAGACCTTGCCCTGGAGCGGCGCGGCGCGGGACGCCGTGAGCTCGAGATCAAGCGTCGTCGGGCGCCGGAGGTCGAAGAGCTGGATCTTCTCGCGCTGGTGGCAGAGGAGCCAGCCGTCGAGGATGCGGATCTGCCCCCGCTTCCACGGGAGCGGGCCCGCGAAGGACCACACGAGCGCGCCGCGCTCGCGCTCTGGATCGAAGCGCCACGCTCGCGGCCCATCCGGGCGGTAGTCGTGGACGAGGAGGAGCGTCTCACCCGCGCCCTCGCAGCGGACCGCGGTGACCTCCCAGAGGAGGGTCCAGCGCCGGAGGAGGCGCCCCGTGGGCAGGGAGAAGAGCAAGAGCTCCCGGCCGCCCGCGCCGATGGCGTAGAAGCGCTGGCCGTCCGGCGTGACGTCGACGCACCCGAAGGAGCGGCCGTAGTAGCGCCGTCGACGGCGTACCGCGCCTCGCCAGAGATCATGGATGTACAAGCACCCCTCTACGAAGGAGATCAGCCAGCGACCCGTCGGGTCGACGTCGAGGTCGAGCTGGTCGCTGCGGTCGCGCGCGCGCCAGGAGCGGGGCGTCGCGTCGACGCAGTCGTGGACGACGTCGAGTTGACGCCGCTCCCGGAACCCGCTGGAGGCGATGAGGTCACCGGCGCTCGTGACCGCGCGGAGAACCCCCGGGAGCGTCAGCGGAGGGGGGTAGCTCGCCGTCAGCGCCGCGAGGTCGACGAGCACCCGCTGCGCGTACTCGTCGCAGTTGTCGGCGTGGGTGCGCACCATCCAGATCGTGTCCGGCAGGGTCGCGTGCTCGAGCATGAAGCAGCGCATGAGGCCGCCCTTGATGGGTACCAGCGGCGAGAGCGTCCCGCTCTCGAGGTCGAGGACCCGGAGCGCGGCCCTCCACTCGGGGATCTCGAGCGTGAGCACGAGGCGACGACCGTCGGGGTGGAGCCACACATCGTCGAAACGCTCGGCGAGGTCGATCTCCCAGGTAGGAGGCGTGTTCGACGCCATCGCCCCGAGAGGATAGCCGGTTTCTCGCTTCCCTACGGCGCTCGGGCGCCGCCGTGACCCTGTCCTCCTGGGCAGATATGGTCGCGACGCGCGCGGGGCTCGCGGCTCAGCCCTGCGCTGCGTGGCGCGTCCGCGGTCGCCTCCAGATCACCGCGTCGACGACGTAGTGGTGGAAGTTCGCGGTCTGGTGGAGGATCAGCAGCGCCGGCAGCGAGGTCCAGGCCAGGAGCCCCGCGGCCGCGCCGAGGGTGACGTAGAACGCGGCCGAGACGGCGACGCAGGCGAGGGCGTAGGCGGCGAACCACCCGGGCTGGGAGATCCGGCGGGCGAGCCCCGTCGCGGGCTCGGGATCGGCGAAGCGCTGGGCGTTCGCCGCCCAGACGAAGAGCAGATACTGGGCGTTGTGCCAGATGTTGATGAAGAGCCAGCCGCGGGTGACGTCGGCGATGAGCAGGTAGCTGACGGTCGTGATCGCGACGTGCGAGAGGACGAAGAGCGCCTGCGGGAGCCGCCGTCGATCGCCGCGCCGCCAGGCCCGGAGCTCGCGGAGCAGCCACAGGGCGAGGGCCGCCAGGGCGATCGCCGCGGCGACGTCGACGGCGAGCGCCGGCGTCGGCGGGCACCACAGCGGCGCGCCGTAGAAGGTCCCCGGATCCTCGTGCGCCCGCCGGAGAACGCCCCAGAGCGGGAAGGCGTAGACGACGACGTCGACCAGGCGTTGCGTCTGTAGGAGGCCGCCGGCGCGCTCAGGAGGGGTCGCGCTCGCGCGACCGTAGGCCCGGGCGATGCCGAAGCTCTGGCGCGTGTAGTGCCACGACTGCCAGAAGAAGTAGAGGCTGCTCAGGGCGACGAGCCCGCCGAACCACGCGACGCCCGCGGTCCCGAGGAGAACGGCCGGCGGCGCGACGAGCAGCAGGTAGCGGTAGCGCCGGCGGTCCCCCGGGAGGAGGGCGATCCGCGTGTAGGTCGCGGCGACGTGCGGGTAGGCGAGGAGCCAGAGATCGACGAGCAGGACCGCGAAGAAGAGGCCAGGGATCGCCCACGCGACGCCGCCGAGGAGCAGCGCGAGGAGGAGCACCCCGACGATCAGGGTGAGATCGTAGCGACGATTGCGGAGCCACCGCGGCGCCCCGACCGTCGGGTCTGCGTCGACAACGTCCATCGGCCTGAGCGAGCGTCACGCGGCGCGCCGCGGAGGTGAGCGCGCTCGCGAGCCTCGGCGACGCGCCGTCGTTCGGATCCCGCGCGCGCCCTCAGCCGGGCCTCCTAGGTCGGGGGCGGCGGGTAGTCCTCGTCGGGCTTGGCCTCGTCGGGCTTGGCCTCGTCGGGCTTGGCGGACTCGCCGGTCTTGTCCTCGGCGTCGCCCTCCTTGGCGTCACCGCTCTCGGCCGCCTTCTCCGGGTCTTTGTCCTTGTCCTCGTCGGCGCTCTTGTCCTCGCTCGGCGCCTTCGCTTCGGGCGTGGAGGTGCAGCCGAGGGGGAGCATCAGGGCGAACGCGGCGGTCGCAGCGAGCCGCCACAGTGGCGAACGATCGGATCCATCCATGCGGTGGATCGTATCACCGCGGCTCCGCGGCGAGCGGTCGATCGTCGCGCGCTCTTGACCGGCCAGGCCGACCCGCGTAGCGGCAACGGGAGCGCGGCGCCGCCGTGATGACGGTCGACTGGGGGCGGCTTCATTTTGTCGGGATCAACCGCCGATGGCCGACGACTTAACCACGGACGGCGAGCGGACGAGCGCGATGTCCGAGCTCGGCGAGTGCCTGGCCACGGCCAACGCCGGCTACTCGACCTGCGCCGACTACTGCGCGTCCAAGGGGGAGGTCTGCGCCAACGCGTGCTACTACTTCGGGGACTCGGCGCTCTACTACTGGGAAGTCAGCGACGCGTGCGTCGACGGCGACGTCTTCGATCAGGGGTCGGTTGAATACACAAGCGCGTGTACGAACGACCTCTACTTTGATCCGGAGCGGTCGCCCGCGTCATTTGAAAACGCGCCCCGGACCACAGAACGGCCCAGCGAGCCGGCGGCCGGGAAGTGGACTGCTCGTCCGCTTCTTCTTCGCGCGCGCCTCCACGACGGGGGGAGCCTCTTCTTCCTCAACACCCTCGGCGGCTCGTAGCGACGCGGCGGCACTTCCCGGGGCGACCGGAGCCGCTCGCCTGGGGCGACGCGGAGGCCGATCACGTCGACGCCTCCAAGCGCCAGCACGACGCTCCGCCGCGCTCGACCGCCGCTGCTACGCTGCGCCACCATGGACCGGACCAACCCTCTGTCGGCGCTCCATCACCCGCTCCTCGGCGTCGCCTGCCCCACCGTCGGCGACCTCCTCGACCGCGCGGGGCTCGAGGCCCGGCGGACCCTCGAGACCGCGGCTCGCCTTGCGGCCCGCCGCTGCGCCCAGCAAGATCAGGCGCTTGCCCTCCGCGAGGAGGTCGGCGCGGCCCCGTCGAGCGAGTCGCTCGCGCCCTGGGCGATGCCCCCGTGGGCGCTGACCCCGAGCGACGTCGCCCGGGCCCTCCTCGCCGAGCTCCC
This sequence comes from Myxococcales bacterium, assembly GCA_020431135.1. Lineage (GTDB taxonomy): Bacteria > Myxococcota_A > Polyangia > Nannocystales > Nannocystaceae > JADJRG01. Next base: position 3,803 of record JAGQIT010000690.1, read on the forward strand.
CCGCGTGGTCATGGACGCGCTCTTCGTCGAGATCAGCGACGACGCGGCCGAGCTGCTGGGGCAGGACCGCGACCGCTGGCGCCGGAGCGCCGAGGACTCGCCGCCCGAGGTCGACCGCGACCTCCCCCTCGCCCGCGCCTACGCCCGACGCTGGGCGCTGACCCTCGGCCGCGACAGCGCTCGCCCGCTCGCCGCCCTCCAGCTCCTCGGCCACGGCGCTAGCGCGGCGCTAGCGACCTACTCAAGCCGGTACCTCGACGGGCTGATCACCCTCAGGGAGGCCGAGTTCGAGGTCCAGCGCAACCTCGCGGCCGCGGCCGAGCGCGAGCGCTGGTGCTCCGCCGAGATCGACCCCGCGCTCGACGAGCCCTACTACGACTACTTCGACGGGATCGCGGCCGTCGAGGCGGCGCTGGAGCGCGGTCCCGGGGCGGTCGTCGTCGGCGAGCGCGGCTCGGGTCGCCGCGCCCTCCTCCGCGAGTGCCAGCGACGGCACCGTCGCGGCGCCGGGCCGCCGGCGATCCGCGGCTTCGGCTTCACTATCGACTACGCCCGCGGGTTCCCCTTCTTCGCCGCCGACTGCACCTTGGTGCCGCCGCCGGAGGTCGACGATCCCTGCATCTTCGCCTTCGTCGACCCCGGGATCACGATCCTCCTCGGCGACAACCCCGACCCTGAGCTCGCCCAAGCCTGGCTAGCGATGTGCCTGCGCCGGAGCGGCGGCGGCGACGATCCGAGGCTCATCCTCGCCCTCACCCCCGCGCAGCACCGGCAGCTCCGCCGCATCCTCCCGGAGCTCGCCCGCCTCGAGGTGATCGCGATCCCCGAGCCAGCGCCCATCGACGAGTTCGTGATGTCGATGTGCAAGGTCTTTGAACTCGAGACGATCGCCGCGGGCCCCGTAGATCTCGCTCGCCTCCTGTGGTGGCGCGCCCGCCTGCCGTCCGCCGCTCAGACCCTCCATGCGCTCGCCCAGCCGGCGCCGCGCCACTTCCAGCGGCTCCTCCGACGCGCCCTCTCGCGCGGCGACGCGGCGCTGCCGAGCCGCATCCAGGGTCACCTTACGCGACTCGGGCTCACCGAGGGTGACCTGGAGCACCTGCGCGCGATCGAGGCGGCGCTCTTCGATCCGCCGACGAACTCATAGCCGCGGCGCTGCGGGGGTCTCCGAGTTTTACATGAGCTTCTCCCGTGGCGCCTGGGGAGCGCGGCAGCCAACCCTGCATTTGGGAGTCGTGGTCCTCACCGCGGGTGAGCGGGGCGACGTTCTGGCGCGCCTGTCCAAGGGACAGTTCTTCCTCGTTGGGTAGGGACAATGCGATGGACCGCGATTGGCGCGCTGCTCCGCAGAGAGCGGTGGCGTGAACTGGGAATGGAAAGACTCCGTCGTGTGCCGATGGACACCCTGGTAATCGTCCCAACCTCGACTATGCGCTCGGCATCTTGGCTGCATGTAGCGATGGCCCCGCAGAACTCGAACGCCTGCTGCGGAGGAGACGGACCCGCTCCGCCGGCGCTTAATCGCGGAAGCGCTGCTGGGGTGCAAGCCCGGCTCGAAGAGGGCGCGGGCGGAGCTCCGCGGGCAGGCGGCACGCAGCACGCTTCGAGACGAGCAGTACAGTTGGCCCGCGCGATGCGTGCCGGGTTTGACGACGCCTGACGCGGCGCGGACGAGGCTACTGACACTATGTGTCAGCAGAGGCGCCCAGGCGGAGGACGCGCGCGCGGATCAGCGCTACCGTCGAGGGCCGCGATGCCCGACGCGCCTACGCCCCCCGCCTCGGTTCTCGACCTCTTCCATCCGGCGGTCGCGGGGTGGTTTCGCCGGGCGTTCGGCGAGCCGACGGCGCCGCAGCGCGAGGGCTGGCCGGCGATCGCCCAGGGAAAGCACACGCTCATCGCCGCGCCGACGGGCTCGGGCAAGACCCTCGCGGCGTTTCTCGCGGCGATCGATCGCCTGATCCGCGAGGGCCTCGCGGGCGAGCTGCGGCCGGCGACGCGGGTGGTCTATGTCTCGCCGCTCAAGGCGCTGAGCAACGACATCGAGCGCAACCTCCAGTTCCCGCTCGCGGGGATCACCGAGGAGCTGCGGCGCCGCGGCCTCGAGCCGCCGACGCTGACGACGGCGGTGCGCACCGGCGACACCCCGAGCGCCGCGCGCCAGCGGATGGTCAAGCGCCCGCCGCACCTCTTCGTCACGACGCCGGAGTCGCTCTACATCCTCCTGACCTCGGAGGGCGGCCGGCGCATGCTCAGCGAGGTCGAGGTCGTGATCGTCGACGAGATCCACGCGGTCGTCGGCGACAAGCGCGGCTCCCACCTGGCGCTGACGATCGAGCGCCTGCGGGCGCTGGTCGCCGAGAAGGGGAAGGAGCTCCAGCGGATCGGCCTGTCGGCGACGCAGCGGCCGATCGAGGCGGTCGCGGAGTTCCTCGTCGGCGCCGACGCGGAGGCCGAGGGGCGCGGCTGCGAGGTGATCGATCGCGGCTTCCTGCGGACCCTCGACCTGGCGATCGAGCTGCCGCCGACGCCGCTCGAGGCGGTGATCGCCAACACCCAGTGGGACGAGGTCTACGCCCGCCTGGCGGCGCTCGTCGAGGAGCACCGGACGACGCTGATCTTCGTCAACACCCGACGCCTGGCGGAGCGCCTCGCCCGGCACCTCGGCGAGCGCCTCGGCAAGGACGCGGTCACGGCCCACCACGGCTCGCTGAGCAAGGACCAGCGCCACGACGCCGAGCAGCGCCTCAAGGCCGGGCGCCTGCGCGCCCTGGTGGCGACCGCCTCGCTCGAGCTGGGGATCGACATCGGCGCCGTCGAGCTGGTCTGTCAGATCGGCTCGCCGCGGTCGATCTCGGGGTTTCTTCAGCGGGTCGGCCGCTCGGGGCACCGCGTCGGCGAGATCCCGAAGGGGCGCCTCTTCCCGACGACGCGCGACGACCTCGTCGAGTGCGCGGCGCTCCTGCGCGCGGTCGGCCGCGGCGAGCTCGACCGCCTGATCATCCCCGAGGCGCCGCTCGACATCCTCGCCCAGCAGATCGTCGCCATGGCCGCGGTCGAGGAGCTGGACGAGGAGGAGCTCTTCGCCCGCGTGCGCCGGACGGCGCCCTTCGCCGCGCTCGAGCGCGGGCGCTTCGACGCGATCCTGACGATGCTCGGCGACGGCTTCTCGACCCGCCGCGGCCGGCGCGGCGCGCTGATCCACCGCGACCAGGTCCACGGGCGGATCCGCGGGCGCCGGGGCGCGTCGATGACGGCGATCCAGAACGGCGGGGCGATCCCCGACACCGCCGACTACGACGTCATCCGCGAGCCCGAGGGGCTCCGCGTCGGCTCGGTCCACGAGGACTTCGCGGTCGAGAGCATGGCCGGCGACATCTTCCAGCTCGGGGCGACGGCGTGGCGGGTGCTCAAGGTCGAGCCCGGGCGCGTGCGGGTCGAGGACGCCGCCGGCCAGCCGCCGACGGTGCCCTTCTGGCTCGGCGAGGCGCCGGGGCGCAGCGTCGAGCTCTCGGCCGCGGTCGCCTCGCTGCGCGGGGACGTCGGCGCCCAGATCACCGCGGCCGATCGGGGCGCCGCGACCTCCTGGCTGATGGACCAGGTCGGGATCGAGGAGGCCGCCGCCGAGCAGATCGTCGACTACCTAGGCGCCGCCCAGGACGCCCTCGGGGCGATGCCGACGCAGGAGACGATCGTCATCGAGCGCTTCTTCGACGAGGCCGGCGGCATGCAGCTGGTGATCCACGCGCCCTTCGGCGCCCGGATCAACCGCGCCTGGGGCCTCGCGCTGCGCAAGCGCTTCTGTCGCTCCTTCAACTTCGAGCTCCAGGCGGCGGCGACCGACGACGCGATCGTCATCTCCCTGGGGGCGGTCCACTCGTTCCCGGTCGCCGACGTCTTCGACTTCCTCCGCGGCCCCGGGGTCCGGGACGTGCTCATCCAGGCGCTCCTCGACGCGCCGATGTTCACGGTGCGCTGGCGCTGGAACACGAGCCGGGCCCTGGCGGTCCCGCGGCGCCGCGGCGGCAAGAAGGTCGCGCCGCAGCTCCAGCGGATGATCGCCGAGGACCTCGCCGCGGTCGTCTTCCCCGACCAGGGCGCGTGCCTCGAGAACATCGCCGGCGACCGTGAGATCCCCGACCACCCGCTGGTCCAGCAGACGATCGACGACTGCCTCACCGAGGCGATGGACGTCGACGGCTTCCTCGCGCTGATCGACGCGATCACCAGCGGCCGCAAGCAGCTCAAGGCGGTCGAACTCAGTGAGCCCTCGCCGCTCGCCCACGAGGTCCTGACCGCGCGCCCCTACGCGTTCCTCGACGACGCGCCGCTCGAGGAGCGGCGGACCCAGGCGGTGATCCTCCGGCGCTCGCTCGACCCCGAGGACGCCAAGGCGCTCGGCGCCCTCGACGGCAAGGTGATCGCCGAGGTCCGGGCGCAGGTGTGGCCGCGGGCCGAGAACGCCGACGAACTCCACGACGCGATGTGCTGGCTCGGCTACCTGACCGTAGAGGAAGGAGAGGAGGGGCGCACCCGCGACGGCCGGCCGTGGCGCGCGCTCTTCGACGAGCTGACGGCGAGCGAGCGGGCGGCGGTGCTGCGGACGCGCGCCGGCGCCAAGCTGTGGATCGCCGCTGAGCGCCTGCCGCTGCTGCGGGCGGCGCTCGGCGAGCACGGGGTCTTGCTGGCGCCGGCGATCGTCGCCCCGCCCGCGCTCGAGCGCGACTGGGAGCCGGAGCCGGCGCTCGTCGAGCTGGTCCGCGGCCGCCTCGAGGGGCTCGGGCCGATCACCGCGGCGCGCCTCGCCGGCGAGCTCGGCCTCGAGGCCTGGGCGCTCGACGCGGCCCTCGTCGCCCTCGAGTCGGAGGGCTTCGCCCTGCGCGGCCGCTTCAGCCCGGGCGTCGACGGCGAGGAGTGGTGCGAGCGCGGCCTCCTCGCGCGGATCCACCGCGGCACCCTCCACCGCCTGCGCCAGGAGATCGCCCCGGTCACGACGGCGGACTTCATCGCCTTCCTCCTCGAGTGGCAGGGGATCGACGTCGACCCGCGGCCGCGCGGCGCCGAGGCCCTCGCCCGCGCCCTGGGGCAGCTCGTCGGCTGGGAGGCGCCGGCGGCCGCCTGGGAGGGCGAGGTGCTGCCCGCGCGGATCGCCGGCTACGATCCGGCGTGGCTCGACTCGCTCTGTCTCTCAGGTCAGATCGTCTGGTCGCGCCTCGGCGCCCCGGCGGCGACCGGCAAGGGGCGGAGCAGCGGCCCGGTGAAGACGACGCCGATCGCCCTGATGGGCCGCGAGGACACGGCGACCTGGGCGGCGATCGCCCCGCCCGGCGCCAGTGTCGACGAACTCTCGGCCGACGCCCGCGCGCTCTACGACCTCCTGCGCCGCAAGGGCGCGCTCTTCTTCGGCGAGCTGGTCTCTGGCGCCCGGCTCCTCCGCGCCCAGGCCGAGGCGGCGCTCGGCGAGCTGGTCGCCCGCGGCCTCGTCACCTCCGACGGCTTCGCCGGCCTGCGGGCGCTGACGGTCCCGAGCAAGGGGCGCGGCGGCGGTCGATCGTCGCGGCGCCGGGGTCCGCGGCCGGGCTTTAGCCCGATGGACCGCGCCGGCCGCTGGTCGCTGATCGCCGATCCCGAGGCCACGGACGACGGCGCGAGCGTCGACTTCGAGGCGGTCGAGCGCTGCGCCCGGGCGCTGCTCCGGCGCTACGGCGTGATCTTCCGCGGCCTGATGGCGCGCGAGCGATCGATGCCGCGCTGGCGTGATCTCCTGCGGGTGCTCCGCCGCCTCGAGGCCCGCGGCGAGCTCCGCGGCGGCTACTTCGTCAGCGGCGCGGCGACGGGCGGCGAGCACTTCGCCCTGCCCGAGGCGGTGGGTCTCCTGCGCAGCCGTCGGCGCCGCGGCCCGAGCGGCCGCCTGGTCACCGTCGCCGCCACCGACCCCCTCAACCTCGTCGGCGTCCTGACCCCTGGAGAGCGCCTGCCGGCGGTCCTCGGCAACCGCCTGACCTACCGCGACGGCGTGCCGATCGCCGCCCTCGAGGGCGGCCACGTCCGCCACATCAGCGAGCCCGAGGCCGCGGACGCGACGGCGATCCACGAGGCCCTGATGAGCGGCGGGCGTCGGGCGTCGGGCCGCCGCTGAGCCTGTCTCTTCGGCTAGTTCGCGCGTGAGCGCGGCGCGACCCACTCGGAGAGCCGCTGGGTCAGCTCGTCGAGGACGTCATCGGCGCTGACGCCCGCGGGGGACTCGAGGAAGAGGCGGTTGAGGGCGGCGTCGACGAGGGTGACGATCAGGAAGGCGACCTCGTCGACGCGGTCTTGGCGGACGCGCGGGCCGGCCATGCGATAGGCGGTGTGCGCGAGGGCGAGGTGGCGGGCCCAGGCCTCGCGGCGGTGGGGCTCGCGGATCGCGAAGGGGACCTCCTCGGCGATCGCCTTGAGGAGCTCCTGGCGCGAGCGCATCGCCGCGGCGAGGGCCTCGAGCCAGTCGCGCAGCGCCGCGCGCAGCGGCATGTTGTGGAAGCCGGCGAGGGGCTGGGCGGCGTCCTCGGAAAAACCGTGCGAGGTCCGGCGGACGACCTCGTAGACGATCGCGTCCTTGTCGCTGAAGTACTCGTAGAGCGAGCCGATGCTGACGCCCGCGCGCTCGGCGATGTGGTTGGTCGTCAGCGCCCCGTAGCCGCGCTCGCACAAAAGCTGAGCACAGGCGTCGACGATCGCGTCGAACGTCAGCCGCGAGCGCGTCTGCTTGGGGAGCTTCTTCGGCGCGAAGTCGGTGCGCATGCCAATCCTCGGGTGAGGCGCGCTGGGGCGCGGGGGTGGAGAACGGATCCGAGTAGATCCGAGTAATAACTCAGATTACCGTATTCGTGTGATATCTGCCTCCTTGGAAGCTCCTAGCCGCTGGCGGGGCGATCAGCTCGTCGCGCCGCCGGCGCGCGGGCGCCTGATCGCGCGGGTCCTCGGCGTCCGCGTGCGCGCCGACGACCCCGACGTGATCCGCCTGCGCGAGGGCCTCACGCGCAGCGATCCGGTCGCGGACGCCTTCGTCGCCTGGTCCTCCGAGCAGCCCCAGGGCCACGGCCGGCGGCTCTTCGAGGCGGCGGTCGAGGGCGGCCTCGCGGCCGTCCCGGAGGCGCCCGAGCCCCTCGTCCGGTGGTTCGAGCCCCTCGAGCGCGCGCCGGCGTGGGTCGATCGCGCGGCCCTGCGCCTCGCCTGCCGGACCTCGTGGCGGACGGGTACGGACACCGGCTTGGTTCTCAGCGCCACCGCGCTGATGGGCGGCTACCGGAGCAGCGCCGCCGTCAAGCCGCTGGCGATGACCGGCGCCCTCGACCGCATGGTCGTCCGCCGGATCGCCGAGACCTCGCGCTTCGTCCTCGACGTCCTCGAGTCGGGGACGATGGAGCGGCGCTCGGCGGGCTTCAAGAGCGCCTGCAGGGTCCGCCTGATGCACGCGCTCGTCCGCCGCTCGCTGGCCAAGCGCAGCGACTGGGACGCCCGGGCCTGGGGCGTCCCGATCAACCAGACCGACATGGCCGCGACGCAGCTCGAGTTCTCGGCGATCTACCTCTTCGGGCTGACGGCGCTCGGCTACCGCTTCACGCCGGCGGAGCGCGACGCCATCATGCACCTGTGGCGCTACGTCGGCGTCGTGATGGGCGTCGACGACACGATCATGGCTCACACCTACGCCGAGGGCCGGCGGCACATGTACATCCACGCGGTCACCAACCCGCCGGCGGACGACGACAGCCGCAGCCTCGCGCGGGCGCTCCACGAGCTCCCCGAGCGCCTGGCGGAGGGCCCCGAGGGGCGGGCCTTCGCGCGCCTGCAGATGCGCTACCGGACGGCGGTCTCGCGCCTCACGCTCGGCAACGAGGCGGTCGACGACATCGGCCTCCCCGCGGAGCCGCTCTACCCGCTGCTCGCGCTCCAGAGCCTCGGTCGCTTCGGGCTCGAGACGCTGCGCCGGCGCCTGCCCATGGCCACGGAGTTCGCGGTCCAGCGCGGCCGGGCGCTGCAGCGGGGGGTCATCGCCGGCCTCGTCGGCGACACCGCGGTCCGCTACGTGCCCTACGCCGATCGCCGCGCCGCTACGTCAGCGTGAGGTGCCGACCCAGCGCTCGAGGATCTCGGCGAGGCGCGCCTGGCCGAGGGGCTTGGTCGCGAACTCGTCCATCCCCGCCTCGGCGCCGCGCCGGCGCTCGCGCTCGAGGGCGTTGGCGGTCATCGCGACGATCGGCCCCGCGTAGCCGGCGGCGCGCAGGCGGCGGGTCGCCTCGAAGCCGTCGACCTTGGGCATCACGCAGTCCATGAGGATCAGATCGTAGGCCTTGGCGGTCGCCTTCTCGATCGCGACGGCGCCGTTCTCGGCGTGGTCGATCGCCGCGAAGCCGAGGGCGCCGAGCATCGCCGCGGCGACCTCGAGGTTGACCATGTTGTCCTCGACGAGGAGGATCGTCGCGTCGCGCCGCGGTCGCTTGGGAGGCGGCGGCGACCTCGGGTCTTCGGCCTCGTCGCCGACGAGCGAGCGCCGCAGCGTCTCGCGGCGGAAGGGGCGGTGGAGGCAGCGATCCCAGCCGAGGGCGAGCGCGGGCTCGGTGAGGGCGC
>JAGQIT010000691.1 GCA_020431135.1 Myxococcales bacterium
CGCCGCTGCTCCGCCCTGAGAAGGGCCTCCTCGCCTGAGCCTCTGAGCGCTCGTTCGCGCGTCCACCCGGACTCATGGGTGGCGGCCGGCAGCGCGCCAGCTCAGCCGCCCGCGAGCTGGACGAGGACGAGCGTGAGGGTCGAGTAAAAGACGCCGAGTCGGAGGAAGCGGGCCATGCCCCCGTACAAAGCAATCGGCGCGCCTCGGCGAATTACCTGTCATCTCAGCACGTTGCAGCGTCGCATCCGGCCACAGCGGGCTGCTGTGGGTGATCCTGCAGCGTCGCAATCTGCGACACCGCCCGCCGCGGGCTGATCGACGAGGGGGGATCAGGACGCGGTCTCGTCGAGCAGCCGGTGGATCGCGCCGACGACCTCCTCCGGATCCGAGCCCATCGCCACGGGCTCGTTGGCGTGCGCGCTCGGGAAGTCGTTCTGGCGCTGGTGGTAGCGGGTCTTGAACTCGCTGAACTTGAGGCCGTGCGCCGTCGAGATGACGACGACCCGCGCGTCCTTGGCGATCGTCCCGTCGTCGACCAGCCTCTCGAGACAGGCGAGGGCGACCCCCGTATGCGGACAGGTGAAGAGGCCGCAGCGATCGGCGCGCGCGGCCGCGTCCGCGAGCTCCGCCTCGCTCGCCTGGGCGACGAGGCCGTCGGTGTCGACGAGCGCCTTGATCGCCTTCGGCAGCGACACCGGCGCGCCGATCTGGATCGCCGACGCCTGCGTCGTCCTGGCCTCGACCGCGGCGTAGTCCTCCTCAGAGATCGTGCGCCCGGCCGCGCGCGCGCGCTCGAAGGCGCGGTAGAGCGGGTTGGCCTGCGCCGCCTGGCAGCAGACCAGCCGCGGCAGGCGATCGACGAGGCCGAGCGCCCGCAGCTCGACGAAGCCCTTAGCGATCGCCGAGACGTTGCCGAGGTTGCCGCCCGGGACCAGCACCCAGTCGGGGAGCTGCCAGTCGAGCTGCTCGAGGAGCTCGGCGGCGATCGTCTTCTGCCCCTCGACGCGCAGGCTGTTGAGCGAGTTCGCCAGGTAGAGGCTGGGGTCGTGGGTGAGGCGCTGGACCACGCGCATGCAGCCGTCGAAGTCGGTGTCGAGGCTGCACACGAGCGCGCCGTGGGCGATCGGCTGGAGGAGCTGCGCGGCGCTGATCTTGCCCGCCGGCAGGAGGACGATCACCGGGATCCCCGCGGCGGCGCCGTAGGCCGCGAGGGCGGCCGAGGTGTCGCCCGTCGACGCGCACGCGACCGCACGGACCGCGCCGCCGTCGGCGATCATCTGCTTCACCGACGACACGAGCACCGTCATCCCGAGGTCCTTGAAGGAGCCGGTGTGGCTGGTGCCGCAGTGTTTGACGTAGAGCTCATCGAGGCCGATCGACGCGCCGTAGCGGGTCGCCGGGAGGAGCGTCGAATTCCCCTCTCCGAGTGAAACAATGTTCTCCGGCGCGACCTCGGGCTGGACCATCTCCCACTTCGACCACACGCCGCTGCGGTGCGGCCACGGTCCGACCGCGCGCTCGCGGAGCACCCCGCGCCAATCCGCGGCGCTCCGCGCCCTCAGGGCCTCGAGATCGTGCTCGACCTCGAGGAGCGCGTCGCAGGACGGGCAGCGGTAGATCACGGTCGACAGCGGATGTCGCTGAGGACAGCCGCGGATGCACTTAAACCACGCTGAGGGCCGCATGACCCGCGCTGTATACCACCGCTCCGACGGCGCCGCCTCGACATTGATGGAGCGCAGGCGCCCCGCCGAGGTCCGCATCGACGTCCGCAACGGACCTCCTTGAAGGTGCAAACGACTTCGCCGATCCTTGGATCATTGGAGGGTGGATGATGAGGATGAAACTGCATAGTTCGACGCTTGGTGTGTTCCTGATGGGCCTGTCGCTGGCCGCGTGCAGCGGTGACGACACGATCGCCACGGCGAGCGCCACAGACACGGACACCGACACCGACACCGACGGGACGACGACCCTCGCTACGACCGGCACGTCGACGACGACCGGCACGTCGACGACCGACGCGACCACGATCGACACGACGACTACGGACGCGACGAGCACGACGACTACGACGACCGAGTCGACCGGCCCCGAGACCTCGACGACGGACGTGACGGCGACCGACACCGGCGGCCCGTCCTGCGACGACGCCGAGCAAAACGGCGACGAGACCGACGTCGACTGCGGCGGCTCGTGCTCGCCCTGCGCCGACGGCCAGATGTGCCTCGACGGGGTCGACTGCCAGTCCGGGAGCTGCGTCGACGGGGCCTGCGCGCCGATCGACCCGTGCGCCAACGGGGTGATGGACGGCGACGAGTCCGACGTCGACTGCGGCGGCTCGTGCATGGTCTGCAACGCCGGCCAGATGTGCAACGCGGACGACGACTGCGTCGCCAAGTGCCTCGACGGGGTCTGCGAGATGACCGAGTGTGTCGAGGACGCGGACTGCGCTGACCTCAACACGGACTGCACGGTCGGCGCCTGCCTCGACTTCGCCTGCGTCGCCAACGCGGCCAACGAGGACGGCCCCTGCGACGACGGCGACCTGTGCAGCGAGGGCGCCGTGTGCACCGGCGGCGTCTGTGGCGGCGGCGCCCCGAAGGACTGCTCGGCCCTCGACAGCGCCTGCTCGGCCGGCCTGTGCAACCCCGAGGACGGCGAGTGCGTCGCCGAGAACGCGCCGAACGACACGCCGTGCACGGCGGAGTACGGCTGCGGCGGCAACGCGGTGTGCACCGACGGCGCCTGCGTCGACGACGGCGGCGTCGCCTCGTTCTACGAGCCCTTCGCCGACAACAGCCAGGGCTGGGCGCTCGACATGGAGTGGGAGATCGGCGCGGCCGCGGTCGGCTGCGGCGACCCCGGCACCGACCACACGCCGACGGACGACAACGGCGTCGCCGGCGTCGTTCTCGGCGGCTGCGCGACCACGCAGCTCCACGACTACTACTGCCTGACGAGCCCGAAGATCGACGTCTCCGGGCAGGCCGACGTGTGGATGAGCTTCTGGCGCGACCTCTACAGCGACTACACGCCCTACATGAAGAACAAGATCGAGGTCTGGGACGGCAACGACTGGGTCATCATCTTCGAGACCTTCGGCTTCCCGGCGGTCAACGACAGCAACTGGACCCTCTTCGAGTACGACCTCAACCCCTACGTCCCGGCCGACAACACGATCCTCCTGCGGTGGTGCCACAACATCGGCTCGGGCGGCGCCTTCAACCGCGGCTCGTGGAACGTCGACGATGTGGTCGTCGGACCCCAGACGTGCCAGCCCTTCTAGGGCCTCACGACGCGCGGCGTGAAGGATCTCCGCGTCGCCGCTGACAGCATAACGAGAGCGCCGCGGCGATCGCATCGACGAGCGCCGCGGCGCCGCGCGTGAGGGAGGCGTCGATCCGCCGCGCCGCGCCGACGCTGGCAGACCGCGACGCGCTATACTCCGCCGCGAATGGGCGCGCTCCAATTCGTCCGCCGGCAGCTCTTCGAGCCCCCGCTGCGCCGCCGCTGGCTCCTCGCGCTCTACACCCTCGCCCTCACCGGGGCGCCGCTCGTCGGCACCCTGGGCTACGAGAACAGCGTCGCCCTCACGGCGCCGATGAGCGTCCTCGGGGTCCTCGTCGGCGTCGACGCGGTCCGCCGCGCCGCCCCGACCCTCGACGCGATCGCCCGCGAGGCCGCCCGCGATCTCGCCGGCCTCGGCGCGGCGGCGCTGCTCGTGCTCCTGATCGCCCAGCTCTGGCACCCGAGCTGCGATCCGGCGGCGGGGCTCCTCTTCCTGGCGATGGGCCCGCTGCTCTCGTCGGTCCTCGGCGCGACCGCCGGGATCGTCGGCGCCTGCCTGGTCCAGCACCCGCCGCGGCGCTGGCTGCAGGCGCTCCTCGGCCTCGTCCCCCTCGCCTACTGCCTCGTCGTCGGCCTCCTCCGCCTCTACGTCGATCCCGCGGTCTACGCCTTCGATCCCTTCTTCGGCTACTTCGCCGGGCCGCTCTACGACGAGGCGATCGCGATCGACGATCGCTACGTTCTCTTCCGGCTCTACAACCTCCTCGCCGCCGCGGCGGCGCTCGCAGCCGTGCGGATCTGGGGCGAGCCGGTGCTCGCGGCGGCCCGCGCCCCGGCGCCCCCGCCCGCGCTCGCGGCGGACGACGAGACCACGGACGACGGCGCCAAGGACGACAACCGCAAGCGCGGCGCCGCAGACACGACGACCCGCGGCCCCCTGCCCCAGCGCCTCCGCGAGCGCCCGTGGGCGAGCCTGACGCTCGCGCTCAGCCTCGCCGGCGCCGCGATCTTCGGCCTCCAGCCGGCGCGCTTCGGCTTCCACATGACGGTCGACGGGATCGCCGAGGTCCTGACCGCGACGCGGACGAGCGAGCACTTCATCGTCCGCTACGCCCCGACCTCGTCGACCGCCCGCGAGATCGACGTCGTCGTCGCCGAGCTCGAGTTCGCGCACCACCGCCTCGCCAGCGCCCTCGGCCGCGCGCCGCAGAGCCGCGTCGAGGCCTTCATCTTCCCCGACCCGGCGCTCAAGCGGCGGACGATCGGCGCCGCCCGGACCGAGGTCGCGCCGCCCTGGCGCCTCCAGCTCTACCTCAACCACCAGCCCTTCCCGGCGCAGGTGATGCCCCACGAGCTCGCGCACGCGTTCGAGAGCACGATCGGCGACGAGGTCTTCGGCCTCAGCGGGCGCGTCGACGGCGGCGCCCGGGTCAACCTCGCGCTCCTCGAGGGCTTCGCCACGGCCATGGCCCCGCGGACCTGGGACGGCCTCGACCTCCACGACATGGCCGCGGTGCTCGACCGCCTCGAGCTGCGCCCCGACCTCGAGGGGATCATGGGCCTGGCGTTCTGGGGGCAGGCGTCGAAGCGGGCCTACACCGCCGCCGGGTCGTTTTGCCTGTGGCTCGCCGAGACCCGCGGGACCCAGAGCCTCGCCGCCCTCTACTCGTCCGCCGGCGACTTCGAGGGCACCTACGGCGAGGGCCTCGGCGAGCTCCAGCGCGAGTGGCTCGCCTTCCTCCGCCGCCGCGAGCTCCGGCCGCAGGACATCGAGGCGATGCGCCAGCTCTTCGAGCGCCGCTCGATCTTCCAGCGCCCCTGCGCCCACAGGGCCGCCGACCTCGCCGTCGAGGCCGCGCTCGCCCAGGGCCGCGGCGACACGGCGGCGATGATCGCCGCCTACGACGAGCTCTGCGCCGTCGAGCCCGACCGCCCGGAGCACCAGATCGCGCGGGCGACCGCCCTCGCCCAGACCGAGCGCCTCGCCGCCGCCGCCGAGGTCCTCCGCGACGCGCTCGCCAGCCCCGGGATGACCGCGACGCTGCGCGCCGTCACCCACGAGCGCCTCGGCGACCTCGCGCTCGTCGGCGGCGACCTCGAGGCCGCGGCCGCGAGCTACCGCGAGGCGCTCGCCGGGAGCACCCGCGAGAACCAGACGCGGACCCTCCAGATCAAGCTCCTCGCCGCCAGCGACGCGGTGCTCAGCCCCTACCTCCGCGACTACTTCCGGCCCTTCGAGGACGCCGCGTTCCAGCCGACGCTCGGCCTGCGCCGCCTCTACGCCGCCCGCCGCCTCGCCGAGCTCCCGGCCTACGCGCCCCTCGGCGAGTACCTCACCGGCCTCAACCTCCTCGGCATGGAGGCCCCCGAGGACGCCGCCGTCCACCTCGAGCGCAGCCTCAGCCCGCGCCCGGGCGCCCTCCCGCTGCACTCCGCGGAGCTCGTCCGCTCGGCCCGCCTCCACCTCGTCAACGCGCTCGTCCGCGTCCGCCGCTACGACCGCGCCGAGGCGCTCCTCGACCTCCTCGAGATCGAGCCGGGGATCGGCAACGGCCACCGCGCGACCTACCGCGAGTGGCGGGCGCGGATCGACTTCTTCCGCGGCTACCGCCCGACGCCGGCGAAGCTCGAGCCGCTCGGGCTCCCCGCCCTGCCCTTCGACGACGACGACGACGACGACGACGACGACGCTAGCGAGGCGATCGCCGCGGCGCCGCCCGCCGAGGCCG
>JAGQIT010000692.1 GCA_020431135.1 Myxococcales bacterium
GCGATCGAGGAGCTCTAGCGGCCGGCCGGCGCCGTCACCACGCGCCGGCGCCCTTCCCCCTTCGGCTCGAGTATCATCCCGCCAATGGCCACCCACCTCGCCATCGTCAACCCCGCTGCGGGCGGCGGCGCCTGCGGCAAGCGGGCCCCCGAGGCCCTCGATCGCCTGCGCGACGCCGGCCTGACGATCGATGTCCGCGACACCCGGTCGGCCGGCGAGGCCGAGCGGATCGCCCGCGAGGCCTACCGCGAGGGCCAGCGCGACTTCATCGCGGTCGGCGGCGACGGCACCTCCTTCGAGGTCGTCAACGGCCTCTTCGGCGGCGTCGACCTCGAGGGCCGCGCCGCCGAGGACGTGCCCCACCTCGGCCTCCTGCCGCTCGGCACCGGCAACTCGTTCCTCCGCGACTTCACCGACGCCGGCGCCGAGTATGCGATCGAGTCGATCCTCCAGGGCCGCACGCGCTCCTGCGACGTCATCCGCCTGACCCACCCCGGCGGCCAGGTCCACTTCATCAACATCTTCTCGATCGGCTTCGTCGCCGACGTCGGCGACCTCCGCAACCGCCGCTTCTCGGCGCTCGGCGAGTTCGGCTACATCGTCGGCGTCATCCTCAAGACCGCCGGCCTCCACACCTACACCTTCCCGATGGCGATCGACGGCGGCCCGCAGGACCGCGGCGAGACGACCTTCATCTCGATCAACAACAGCCGCTTCACCGGCGGCCAGATGGAGATGGCCCCGAGCGCCGACACCGGCGACGGCCTCCTCGACGTCATCCGCGTAGGCGCCCTCAGCCGCATCTCGCTCCTGCGCACCTTCCCCAAGATCTTCAAGGGGACCCACCTCTCAAACCCGGCTGTGACCACCTTCCAGGCCAAGGCCGTCGACTTCGAGATCCCGGCGCCGATCCCCTGCATGATCGACGGCGAGATGCTCGACCTCCAACCTCAGCGCCTCGAGGTCCTCCCCGGGGCGCTGCGCGTCCGCGCCTGATCGCGATCGCAGAGCCCATCCCCCGGAGAGCACGCCATGCAAGCGCTGAAGAAGATCCCCCAGGCAGCCTTCTCGACCGCGGTCTGGTCGACGTCCTTCGTCTGGATGGGCGCGGTGGCGGCGACCTGGGGCATCACGGGGATCTTCGTGCCGCCGCGGCGGACCCACAACTACATCGGCGGCCCGGGGATGGCGGCTGTCCTCAAGTTCACCCTGAGCGACGTCGACGTCCACTACCACCCGCGCTTCGATCCCGAGCGCCGGTCGATCTTCGTCCAGAACCACGTCAACCTCCTCGACGCCCACATCGCCTGCAAGTCGATCCCGCACGCCTTCTGCGGGCTGATGAACGCCTGGCAGTTCAAGATCCCGATCTACGGCTGGATCATGAAGCTCGCCGACGGCATCGCCGTGCCCAAGGGCGACGGGCGCTTCCGCGTCGTCGCCGACGCGGCCAAGGACCGCGCGGCCAAGGGCATCTCGATCCTCACCTTCCCGGAGGCCCACCGCACCCTCGACGGCAAGGTCCGCGAGTTCAAGAAGGGCGTCTTCCTGATCGCCAAGATGGCCGGGCTGCCGGTGGTGCCGCTCGCCGTCTACGGCATGCGCGACCTGATGCAGAAGGGCTCGCTGCTGGTCAAGCCGGCGAAGATCAAGGTCCTCGTCGGGCCGCAGTTCGAGACCGAGGGGCTGAAGTCGCACGAGCTCAACGCCCTGATCGCCAAGGTCCACCGGATCGTCAGCGACTTCGCCGAGCGCGGTGAGATGCCGACCGACGAGCTGATCGACGCGCCGCTGACCAAGGAGCTGACCGCGCGCCTAGAGGCCGATCTCGCGGAGCGCCGCGCCGCCGAGGCGGCTGAGGCCGAGGCCGAGAGCGCCGCCGAGTAGGCGCGGACGCGCTCGTCGCGGGATTCTTCGCGCCCCCGCGCAAGTCCCGCGGCGGGCTGCTATGCTGGGTCGTCATGCCCCGCCGCGCCGCGCTCGTCGCCCTCGCGCTCGCCCTGCCCCTCGCCGGGTCGGGCTGCGCCGATGAGCGCGTCGTCGTCAACCTCTGCGACGACGGCTACCTCGATCCCGATCAGGTCTGCCTCGGCGGCGCGCCGCGGAGCTACCCGATCGCCGTCGACCCCGTCGCCCTGCGGGCGGCGGACTTCGACAGCGACGGCCTCGCGGACGTGCTCGTCGCCGGCCTGAGCCCAGCGGGCGTCGCCGGCGAGCTCCGCCTGAGCGCCGGCGCCGGCCTCGGCGAGGCCTACGACCCCGGGCTCCACGGCTGCTCGGCCCACCCGGTCACAGGCGACGGCGACGGCGATCCCTACGTCGACCTCCTGGTCGCCACCTGCGAGCCGCAGCTCCTCCTCTTCCACGGCGACAGCGACGGCCGCTTCCGCGACCCCGAGCTCCTGCCGATCGCCGCGACGCCGCGGATCGCCGCCCTCGTCGACCTCGACGCCGACGGCGACGACGACCTCGTGGTCCTCGGGGACGACGACGCGCTCTACGTCCAGCTCGCCGACGCCCCTGGTGTCTACACGCCGGGGCCGACGACCGCGCTCACCAGCCTCGGCCCGCAGGGCTTCGCCCTCCACGACGCCGACGGCGACCGCGTCGCCGACCTCGTCCTCATCGCCACCGACGGCCTCCGCTACGGCCGCGGACGCGGCGACGGGGGCTTCGACGCGCCGGCGCCCGTCGGCGGCGTAGAGCGGCCCACCGGGCTCTCTGCGGGCGACATCGACGGCGACGGCCGCCTCGACCTCGTGACCCGCGACGGCTCGGGAGACCTGCTCTTCCTCCGCGGCGACGGGGCCGGCGGCTTCGCCGAGGCCGGGCGCATCGACCTCGAGGGCCGCGGCGTCGGGCCGATGCTCACCGCCGACCTCGACGCCGACGGCGACCGCGACGTCCTCGTCGGCGATCCGGACGCGGCCGAGATGACCGTCTGGCGCCGGCGCAGCGACGACTTCGCGCCGCCGATCACCGTCGCCCTCGAGGCCCCGGCGGATCAGCTCGCGGTCGGCGACATCAACGGCGACGGCGCCCTCGATCTGGTCGCCGCGACCTTCGCCGAGCGGACCTTCACGGTTCTCCTCGCCAACCCCTAGGTCCCCGCCGCTCCGCGGCGGCCGCAGATGCGGTAGAACACGGGCCCCAGCGCCCGCGCTCCCCCGCTCATGATCATCAGCAGCGACAAGCCCTCCTGGCTGCGGATCGTCCTCACCTACAGCGGCTCAGCCCTGCGCCGGATCTGGCTCCGCCTGCTCCTGACGACCCTCCTCGCGGTCGTCGTCACCGAGCTCTACGTCGACTTCGACCTCTTCCACTTCGACCTCACGGTCACGCCCTTCTCGCTGATCGGCCTGGCCCTCAGCATCTTCCTCGGCTTCCGCAACAACACGAGCTACGACCGCTTCTGGGAGGGCCGCAAGCTGTGGGGGCGGCTGGTCAACACGAGCCGCAGCCTGACAAGGCAGATCTTGACCATGATCGGCCCGCGCGAGCGCGACCCCAGCGAGCTCGCGCCGCCGGCCGAGCTCGAGGCGACCCGCCGCCGCCTCGTCTACCGCCTGATCGCCTATGTCCACGCGCTCCGCCTCCACCTCCGCGATCAGGGCGACCTCGGCGAGCTCGCGCCGCTCCTCGACGCCGACGAGCGCGCCGCCCTCGAGGCCGAGCTCAACCGGCCGATCGCCCTCCTCCAGCGCATGGGCGACGATCTGCGCGCGCTCTGGGATCGCGGCTGGATCGACACGATACACCTTCCTGTCCTTGAGGCCAGCCTGACGGCGCTCGCCGACATCCAGGGCGGCTGCGAGCGGATCAAGAGCACGCCGATCCCCTTCTCCTACACGGTGCTGATCCACCGGATCGTCGCGGTCTACTGCCTCGGCCTCCCCTTCGGGATCATCGACACGGTCGGCGTCTTCACGCCGGTGGTCGTGATGATGGTCGCCTACGCCTTCTTCGGCCTCGACGCGGTCGGCGACGAGATCGAGGATCCCTTCGGCCTCGAGCCCAACGACCTGCCGCTGTCGGCGCTGTCGCGGATGATCGAGGTCAACCTCCGCCAGCGCCTCGGCGAGCGCGATCTGCCGCCGCTGCTCCGCCCTGAGAAGGGGATCCTCGCCTGAGCCTCTGAGCGCTCGTTCGCGCGTCCACCCGGACTCATGGGCGGCGGCCGGCAGCGCGCCAGCTCAGCCGCCCGCGAGCTGGACGAGGACGAGCGTGAGGGTCGAGTAGAAGACGCCGAGTCGGAGGAAGCGGGCCACGCCTCCGTACAAAGCAATCGGCGCGCCTCGGCGAATTCCCTGTCATCTCAGCGCGTTGCAGCGTCGCATCCGGCCACAGCGGGCTGCTGTGGGTGATCCTGCAGCGTCGCAATCTGCGACACCGCCCACCGCGGGCTGATCGACGAGGGGCGATCAGGACGCGGTCTCGTCGAGCAGCCGGTGGATCGCGCCGACGACCTCCTCCGGATCCGCGCCCATCGCCACGGGCTCGTTGGCGTACGCGCTCGGGAAGTCGTTCTGGCGCTGGTGGTAGCGGGTCTTGAACTCGCTGAACTTGAGGCCGTGCGCCGTCGAGATGACGACGACCCGCGCGTCCTTGGCGATCGTCCCGTCGCCGACCAGCCTCTCGAGACAGGCGAGGGCGACCCCCGTATGCGGACAGGTGAAGAGGCCGCAGCGATCGGCGCGCGCGGCCGCGTCCGCGAGCTCCGCCTCGGTCGCCTGGGCGACGAGGCCATCGGTGTCGACGAGCGCCTTGATCGCCTTCGGCAGCGACACCGGGGCGCCGATCTGGATCGCCGACGCCTGCGTCGTCCTGGCCTCGACCGCGGCGTAGTCCTCCTCCGCGATCGTGCGCCCGGCCGCGCGCGCGCGCTCGAAGGCGCGGTAGAGCGGGTTCGCCTGCGCCGCCTGGCAGCAGACCAGCCGCGGCAGGCGATCGACGAGGCCGAGCGCCCGCAGCTCGACGAAGCCCTTGGCGATCGCCGAGACGTTGCCGAGGTTGCCGCCCGGGACCAGCACCCAGTCGGGGAGCCGCCAGTCGAGCTGCTCTAGGAGCTCCGCGGCGATCGTCTTCTGCCCCTCGA
>JAGQIT010000693.1 GCA_020431135.1 Myxococcales bacterium
CGGGCGCTGAGCCGCGCGACGGAGGCCCGCTGCGAACAACCGATCCACTCGCCGAGCATACCGCCTCGCGTCGACGTGAGCACCTCAGCGGGCCGAGGCGCGGGCGCTGCTCTCCATGTCCTCCTGAGCGGTCGTGCCGCGCATACGCGGTCAGGCGCCTGGTTCTTGGCGCCCTCCCGTGCCATCGTCGCCGCGGATGCTGCCCGTTCTCCTCGCGCTCGCCGTCGCTTCGCTGCCCCTGTTGGGCCTCGTGCTCGTCCTCCGCGGCTACAGCCGCACGCTCGAGACGGCGCGTCACGTCTGGTGGATGCGGCGGCTAGGACGCGAGCGGACGGCGCGGCTCATCGCGCGGGTGCTCGACCTCCTCCAGCACGTCCCGCCCGGCGCGCGTGACAAGGGGCTCCATCGCGCGGCCGCGGCCAAGGCCGAGGCGCTGCGCACCGGGCACGGGCTCTACCTCTCGACCGGCGAGCCGGCGCCCGAGGACGCGGTGATCCTCGTCGGCTCGTCGACCTTCACGTACTGGAACCGCTTCGCCGAGGACCTCGCGCCGCTGCCGGTCGTCAACGCGGCGTTCGGCGGGAGCACGACGGCGCTGGTCAACGAGCACTTCGCCGCGCTCGTCGAGGAGCACGCCCCGCGGGTGATCGTCTACTTCGCGGGGACGAACGACATCACCTTCGGGTGCCCGCCGCAGGTCGCCGTCGACGGCTTCGCTGAGTTCGTGCGCCTCGCCGAGGAGCGCCTCCCGGAGACCGCCGCGATCGTCTATCTGGGCGTCAACACCACGCCCTTCACCCGGCGCGTCGGCGGGGCGGCGCGCGTCGCCGCCGTGCGCGCGGTCAACGACGGGGCGCGCCAGCGCGTCGCTCGCCACCGCGGGCGGATCCGCCTGGCGTACGTCGACCTCGACGCCCAGGCGTGGAGCGACGATCGCGAGAACTACCTCTGGGACGATCATCACCTAAGCGAGGCCGGGCACGCGCGGCTCGGGGACCTGCTGCGTCCCGTCCTGACCGATCTCTACGGCCGCGCCTCGTGACGCCGCGGCGGCCATGCGCCAGGTCGCCGTCGCGGTGGCCGCGGGCACGAGCCCGGATGTCCGCAGGAGCAGGTCGACGGGGGCGCTGTTCAGCGCCTCACGGCCTATGCACCCGGGGGGTGATCTCGAGCGCCCGCCCGGCGCTGGCTTGGTATCCTCGCGGGCGGTGATCGAGACCTGCACTGAAGTCCAGCTTCGCCGCTGGGGTGCGCTCCGTCGGGGCGCCTTCTCGCTGTGGATCGCGGGGGTCGTCGGCTGCGGCTCATCGGTCGAGCGCGCGGACAGCCCGAAGCCGGCGGACGTCGAGGCGCCCGCCCTCGCGACCCCGGGCGAAGCTGTCGCGGCGACGACCGGCGAGGCGTTCACAGCGACCGCGCCGGAGCTCAGCACGACGACGCGTGACACGACGACCGAGGCTGACACGACGGCCGAGGCTGACACGACGACCGGGGCTGACACGACGACCGGCGGCGAGGGCTCGACGAGCGGCGCGACGACGGCGGCCGAGGCCGGGTCCGGCGAGCACGCAGCGCGCCTGTGCGCCCGACCGTATCGCCTCTCCGGGACCCCGGGGAAGGGCGCGTCGCGGGGAGAGAAGAGCCCGGCCGCCTACGCTGAGGAGATGGAGCGCCTCCGCCGCGGCTTCGACGTCGCGGTCGACGGCGGCGAGCGCCTGCGGTGGACGACCAAAGAGGGCTTCGAGCTCGACGGCCTCGACCCGAGCAAGCGCCACACCATCATGATCTCCGCGGCCGACGGCAAGCGCGTCCACAAGCTGACCCTCGACTTCCGGACCCGCGGCAGCGACGACCTCTGCCTCGGCTTCAACGACCTCTATCACACCTGGCAGCTGCGAAAGCTCCGCAGCGGCCAGCGCTGCGGGCCCTGCGTCACGCGCTAGGAGGGACGCGCGCGGCGAGCGTCGAACGCTGCGTGTTCTATTATGTGTGCGCAATTGGAAATGGCCGCACCCCGTTAGCCTTCGATATAAGTAATTGACCGACGCCTCATCTGCTGCCATTTGCGCCCGTGTATGACCCCGTCTGAGCAGGAGTACGTGACACACGCCCAAGAGGGTCGCCTCATCGGCCAAGAGCAGGCGATCGCGCTCATCGAGACGGTTGCGGACCCGATCGCGAGGAGGCTCGTCGAAAGACAGGTCAGCGCCGCCGTGAAGCTCGCGCTCGCCGGGACGCGCCCGCGCTCCGACTTCGATCGGGTCTTCCTCGCGCGCTGCGCGATCGCCTTCGCGCGAGAGCCACAGACGATCCGAGCGCTGCTCGACGGGCGAGAGCCGGAGGGGATCCCCGATTGAACGCAGGACGACGCGCCGACGCGCTGACGCGCCGACGCGCCGCTCCTCCAAACTAGAACGCGCCCGCGAGGCCGACGCCCGCGAGGCCGCGGCCGACGAGCGGGCGCGCGATGATCGTCCCTCCTGCCGCCGCTCCGGCGGCCTCGCGGGCGTGGAGCCGCGCCCGCAGGTTGTAGGTGACGCCGTAGCTCAGGGTCCCGACGCCGGCGGCGAGGAGCAGCGCCGAGGCCTCGCCGTAGGTCATCGCCTGGCGCGTGCGGTGGAGGACGCAGGCGTCGCTCTCGCAGGCCTCGCGGGCGTTCTCGGTGACGACCTGCGTGAGCGCCAGGGTCACGACGCCGGCGCCGACGAGCATCCCGCCGACGATCACCGGCCCGCGTCGGCGCACGGGCGCGGTCTCGCGGCGGATCGCCCGATCGGCCGAGCCGAGGCCGAAGAACACGCCGGCGCCGAGGGCCGCGTGGACGTGGGCGATCTTGGCGAAGGCGCTGAGCGTCCGGCTCGTGAGGCTCGAGAAGGTCGCGCCGAGGCAGTCGAAGCCGCCCTCGATCGCCTCGTCGGCGCTCTGCGGCGGCGGCTGGGTGTAGCACAGGGCGAGCGCGTCGTAGGCCGCGGCGTCGAGGGCGAGGGCGACGCCAAAGGTCGCGCCGCTGACCCCGAGGGCGAGGAGACCCCCGGCGGTCCGCCTGCGGATCTTCTTGTCGCGGCGCGCTCGCTCGGCCGCGTCGGCGTCGGGAGCCGCGGCCGTGGTCGTCGCGGGCATCCTTGCTGTCGCGCCTGCGTCGGGTCCTTCACGCTCCGCGGCGGCCGTCGGCGCCGCCGGAGCGGGGCCGACGTCCGCCGCCGCGCCCGCAATCGTAGGAGTTTCGTCGGCGGTCGCGGGGGAGGGCGCGGCCGCAGTGGTCATAGTTAATTGCGATGCCGCCAAGGCGGTCATCGCTAGCCAAGCTAATGTCATATGGAGACGCTAGCAGTTTCGCGCGCCGGCGGCCACGCGGCTCAGCCCTCGCGGAGCCCGAAGCGGATCGCGTAGGCGGCGACGCCGAAGGCGACGGCGACGTTCAGCGAGCCCTTGATCCCGAGCATCGGGATGCGGACGACCTGCGCGCACAGCTCGAGGATCCGCGGGTCGACCCCCGAGACC
>JAGQIT010000694.1 GCA_020431135.1 Myxococcales bacterium
CGGTGTCGGCGCAGGGGTCGAGGCGTGGGAGGCCGAGGACGGCCTCGGCGATCTTGGGGATGGTGGCGTCGTCGGCGTTCTCGAGGACGTCGAGGAGGGCGGCGAAGCCGGCGCGGCGCTGGTCGAGGCAGGCGGCGCGGAGGTCGTAGAGGCGAGGGGACTGGCGGCCGTCGCGGTGGGCCTCGCAGGCGTCGAGGCGGGCGGCGGACCAGGCGCGGGCGTAGGCGTCGAGGCGGGGCGCGGCGCGGTCCCAGGTGGAGGCGGCGAAGGGGACGGGGGAGGCGAGGACGGCGTCGGCGATGCGTCGGCGGCGTTGGGGGTCGTAGAGGTCGTCGAGCTCGCGGGAGGCGGCGAGGCAGGAGGCGCTGCTGGCGGAGTAGAGGGAGAGGGCGGCGACGACGACGAGGATGAGGGAGGCGAGGGCGGCGACGGCGATGAGGAGGCGGCGACGGGCGGCGGCGGGGTCGTAGGCGAGGTCGTCCAGGAGGGCGTCCATGGACGGGTAGCGGTCGGCGGGGTCGGTCTTGAGGCCGCGGGTGAGGATCCGCTGCAGGCGCGCCGGGATCTGGTGGTTCTCGGGCGGCGGTCGTATGTGGCCGCCGAGCACCGCCGCCTTGAGCTCGTCGACGTCGTCGCCGAAGAAGGGGCGCAGGCCGTAGAGCGCCTCGTAGAGGACGACGCAGAAGCCGAAGACATCGGTGCGGGCGTCGGCCGGCTTGGCTTGGAATTGCTCGGGGGCCATGTAGGCCGGGGTGCCGATGATCATCCCCGCCTCTGTGAGCTCGGCGCGCAGGCGCATCGTCGCCGTGCTGACCTCGACCTGCGACGGCTCGTCGTCGTCGCTGGCGTCGGCCCGGGCGACGCCGAAGTCGAGGACGCGGACGCGGCCGTCGTCGCCGACGATGACGTTGTCGGGCTTGATGTCGCGGTGGACGAGGCCCGCCGCGTGGGCGGCCGCGAGGCCGCGGCCGGCCTGGAGGAGCACGTCGATGATCGCCGCGAGCGGGTGCTCGCCGTCGGCGAGCCACTCGCGCAGGGTCGCGCCGCGGACGAACTCCATCGCGAGGAAGAGCTGATTCTCGTACTCGCCGACGTCGTAGACCTGGACGACGTTCGGGTGCGAGAGCTTGGCGAGCGCCTGGGCCTCGCGGCGCATCCGCGAGAGGCCGCGGGTGCGGACGTTGCCGTGGAGGTCGGTGCGCAGGAGCTTGATCGCGACCCGGCGGTCGAGCTCCTCGTCGTAGGCCGAGTAGACGACCCCCATCGCGCCCGAGCCGAGCGGGCGGATCACCAGGTAGCGGCCGAGCTTGCGCGGCTGCGGCGGCGCGACGCGCTCGCCGGGCAGCGCGTCGCGCGACGGCATCTCGGTCGACGCGAGCGCGAGCGTCTTTTCAGTGTCGGCGCCCAAACCTCCCCAAGCGAGCGTATCAGGTCTCGCGGAGGGCGGGCCGCGGGAGCCGGGCGCGCGGCCGCGCGCTCGATCGACGCGGCTGCTCTATCGGCAAGCTTCGCGCCGCCGCGGCGCTCGATGCATGCGCAGCGAGGTCGAAGGCCCCGCTCGATTCTGGGTCTTCCGCAAGTTTTGCCGCGCTGCGCAGCGACGGCGCAGCAGCGCAGCGGCGGCAGCCTCCTAGAGGTCGGGGCAGTCGAGAACCGGGAGGTCCGAGAGCTGGCAGTTGACGCGCGTCGTCATGCCGGCCTGGAGGGGCGCCTTGCGGATGATCCGGAACTCGAGGTTCCAGCCGTAGTCGGCGCAGCGCGCTGACAGATCGTCGGCGGTCGTCGGCGTCAGGCCGCCGGGATCGACGAGGTAGACGAAGCAGCTCGTCTCGCCCTCGGGCGGGCTCGGGTCGTCCGCCGTGCCGTCGCAGGGGAGGAGCGCCGTGGACTCGCCGGTCGCGGCGTTGGTGTCGGTGAGGACGCACTCGGGGTCGAGGATGTCCGTGTCGGGATCCGTGTCCGCGACGCACTCGGGCATGCAGGCGGGGGGGAGGAGGCGCCGCAGCGCGGCGCCGAGCTGGGTCAGGGCCGGGGTGTAGTCGGCGGCGCAGCTCGACGCCAGGTTCACGCGGTCGCCGATCTGGAGGGACTCGGCGAGCTCGCGCAGGCGGACCGGCGGGAGGGCGGCGGCGCCCTCGCTGTCGACGCAGCCCGGGTCGACGCCGAAGAGGTCGAGGTGCGTCGGGTCGCCAGCGGCGCTGTAGGTGAGGTCCTCGGGCGCCGCGTAGCCCTCGGGGACGCCGCCGAGGATCGTCACCTGGACCTCCGCGCCGGAGTCGTACATGCGCCGGCGGTTCTCGATCGTGTTGAGGTAGTCGACGTAACGCGCGACGGGGTGGAGCGCCGCGTCCTCGTCGGCGACGCCGACGCTGCCGTCGACGCCGACGTTGGCGGCGTCGCAGCGCTCGTAGCCGGAGGGGTCGCCGACGCACTCGACGCCGGCGCGCCAGCACACGGCCGACGTCGGCAGCGGGTCGTCGGGGTCGCTCCACAGCGCCTTCTCGCTGACGAAGAGGGCCTCGTGCGCCGGGTTGTAGGAGCAGTCGGCCTCGTCGGTGAGCACGACGATCGCGAGGCGGGCGTCGTCGCGGAGGAAGCCCGCGTTGGCGCCGACGCCCTCGTCGGCCATGACGAGCGCGCTGTACATGCTCTCGAGGTGGGACTCGAAGCCGCAGCCGGCGATCCCCTGCGGCGCGAAGCAGGCGAGCGCCTGGCGCAGGTCGACCGCCTCGGGCAGGTTCGTCTGCCCCCCGGCGAGCTCGACCCAGGCGCGCGGCTTGGCCTCGGGGTCGCCCCAGGTGGTCGTCGGTCGGATCGTGAGATCGGCGTCTGTGAGGCCGCAGCTCGCGGTGCAGGCGGCGGCGCCGTCGATCGGCGGGTCGACGCCGGCGAACAGGAACTCGCCCGCCGCGACGCGATCACGGCAGCTCGACAGGACGAGGGCGCCGCGCTCGGGGTCGCTGTCGGGGCACCACGGGTTGCCCATGTCCGTCGTCGTGAAGCCGACGTGGAGGTCGAGGTCGACGTTGGTCTGCATGAGCTCGTCGACGAGGCCGTCGAGCCCGGCGGCGAGCTTCGCCTGGGCGTCGGCCATCGACCCCGAGTTGTCGATGACGAAGAGGAGGTCGAGGCGCGCCGTGGTCGACAGCCAGGTGTGCTTGATCGAGCAGCGCTCGCCGGCGCGGCAGCCCCCGCCTGTGCTCTCCTCGACCGGCTTGACGCCGACGGGGTTGCAGCCGAGGGCGAGGACCGCGAGGAGGGCGGCCGCGTCGAGGGAGCGTCGCATCTCCCTATCATCGAGTCTGCGCTCGACGCTGTCGACCCGGGGGCGGCGGGCGAAGGCGGCGGGACGCGGCTTTCGTCGGACTACGGGCCTGGGTTCGGCGTTCGCCGTGCGCCAGCAGTTCTTTCGTCGCGGCGTCGCGGCGTCGCGGACCCCTCCTGCCCGCGGGCTCGCGAGGTCGCGGTCGCCGGCGCGCTCGGGCTGCGCTCGTCGGCCCGCCGCGAGCGTCGGCGAGGCGCGGCCTCCGGGCCGCGGGCTGCTATGGTCCGGGGCCATGCTCGAAGCCAGTGAACGGCGCTGGGCGACGGCCCTCGCGGCCCTCGACGCCAACCTCCTGGTCGCCCTCGACGCCCTCCTCCAGGAGTCGAACGTCACGCGGGCGGCGGGGCGCGTCGGGATCACCCAGTCGGCGATGAGCCAGACGCTCGGTCGCCTGCGCCGGCAGTTCGACGATCCGATCCTCGTCCGCGTCGGTCGGCGGATGGAGCCGAGCCCCTTCGCCCAGCGGATCAAGGCCCGGCTCCACCGCGCCGTCAGCGAGCTTGAGGCCGTCGTCCGCGATCGTCCGGTCTACGATCCCGCGACGGCGACCAACCGCTTCGTGATCGCCACCGTCGACTACTTGGCGATGATCCTCGTCCCGCCGCTGCGGCGGGCGCTCGCGGCCGAGGCCCCGCGGGTCGAGCTCGCCGTCCACGCCCTCGACGCGGAGACGATCACCGGGCGCCTCGCGGAGGGCGTCGTCCAGCTCTATGTCGGCGTCCGCGGCGACACCGAGCGGGCGCTGGCGACGGCGACGCTCCACCGCGAGCGGCTGCGCGTGCTCATGCGCGCCGACCACCCGCTCGCCCGCGCGCCGCTGACGATCGAGGCCTTCGCCGCCGCGGCGCACGTCCACGTCAGCCCGCGGCGCGAGGCCGGCTCGCTCGTCACGCGGGCGCTCGCCGACGCCGGCTACGCCCGCGAGGTC
Source organism: Myxococcales bacterium (assembly GCA_020431135.1). GTDB lineage: Bacteria > Myxococcota_A > Polyangia > Nannocystales > Nannocystaceae > JADJRG01. Next base: position 4,254 of record JAGQIT010000694.1, read on the forward strand.
GCGGTCGAGGTGCCCTACTTCGCGCTCGTCCCGGAGCTCGTCGCGGTCGGCGATCTCCTGGCGACGGTCCCGGGGCGGATCGCCGACCACTTCGCCGCGGCGCGCCCGGAGCTGGTCGTCCGCGAGGCGCCGCTCGAGCTGCCGAGCGTCGAGATCTGCATGGCCTGGCACCCGACCTTCGCCGCCGATCCGGCGCTCGTCTGGCTCCGCGAGGTCGTCGCCCGGGTGCTCGCCGGCGGCCACGAAGGGGGCGACGAGGACGACGAGGGCGAGGAGGACGACGACGCGTGACTCCGCGCGGCCGCGGCGGGCTCAGAAGATCAGCGTCAGCGCCTCGAGGGTGTGGATCTCGGCGTAGACCGCCTCGACCTCGTCGACGGTGTCGACGCTGAGGTTGAGGGTGACGCAGCAGCGGTGCCCCGAGCGGGTCGTCCGCTCGGTCGCGGCGACCCGGGCCTCGCTGAGCACGCCCGTCGCGCAGCGGACGACCGCCGCCTTAAAACCCGCGTCGTTCGGGCCGAAGGCCTTGATCATGTACTCGCCCGGGAAGTCGTGGTTGGCGAGGATGAGCTCACGCGAGGGCGCGGTCTGGCGGGACATCGCCCGGTCGTAGCACAGCTCGCGCGCGGGCGCTCAGGCCTCGTCGACGTGCTCGCGCGAGAGGACGAGGACGACCGCCTCGGCGCCGTCCTGGACCTCGTGGCGGTAGCGCGAGCCGAGCGGGCGGCGCAGGCGCTCGCCGGGGCCGGCGATGGTGTCGTCGAGGTCGCGGAGCTGACCCTGGAGGATGAAGAGCTCGGCCGAGGTCGCCGACGACGGGCGCGGGAGGACGGTGCCGGCCGCCGCTCGGATCAGCGTCGCGTCGAGGTCGCGGTTGCCGGCGAGCACCGTGCGCGTGCGGACGCCGTCGCTGGCCTCGGTCCAGCCGACGCGGTGGTCGACGGTGGTCAGCACCGTGTACGCCGTGTCGATGTCGACCTCGAGGAATTCGGCGACGCGATCGCGGAAGGGCAGGAGGCGCTTGCGGCCGGTCAGCGAGGTCATCAGGTTCTCGCGGACGCGCGGGCCGGGGCGCGTCGGGATCGTGTAGAGGGCGACGCTGTGGACCGCCTCGAGGGCGGCCCGCTCCTCGGGCGAGTTGACCGCGCCTGAGGCGTGGATCGAGTCGACGCGGACGCGCTCGTCGGCGAAGAGCTCGCCGAGGAGGTAGCCGGCCATCAGGTCTTCAGGGCGCGTGCTCATGCGAGTGTCTCCTCCGCTCAGGCCTCGAAGGCCTTGCGCATCGTCTCGAGGGCGTTGGCGATCTCGCTGGCGACGCGGGTCGTCGGGACCTTGGTGCGGGCGCCGATCTTCTCCGACGAGAGCCCCTCGAAGTAGGCGAGCTGGAGCATGTTGCGCTGCTTCGGCGGCAGGAGGTCGATGACCCGCTGGACCTGCTCGCGCGTCGGCGACAGCGACGGGTCCTCGTCGTCGCCGACGACGTAGGCGATCTGGGTGTCCTCCATCGACACCATCTTCCCGACCTTGCCCGAACGCAGGCGCTCGAGGGCCCGCAAGCGCAGGTGCATCAAGAGCCAGACGCGGACGCTGCAGCCCTCCGGATCGTAGGCCGACGCCTTGGTCCACATCTCGAGGAAGACGTCGCGGAGCACCTCCTCGGCGAGGCTGCGATCGCCGAGGATGCGCTGGGCGACGCCGAAGAGGAGGGGGGCGTAGGCGTCGTAGAGGGACTCGATGCCAGCGGGGTCGCCGCGGCCCGCTGCCTCAATCGCGGCCCTGTCATCGGTTACGGGCGTATCGGCCATGCTGGTCGTTCGGGGGACGTGATCAGCGTCGTGCGAACGCAGGAGGGTTGTCAAGCGACGAGGGCGGAGCATCGCCGCACATCGCCGCGGCGGCGCGCGACGGGGCGCCGCGCGGACGCGACGCCGCCGGAGATCACGCGCGCGCCTGCCGGGCGCGCGTGACCTCGGTCGTTCTCGCGCTCTCAAAGCGCCGATCGCTGATCCGCGCGAGCTCGCCGAACGCCGCCGCGTCTCCGTGTCTCCTAGTCGCCGCGTTGGCGATGGCCTACGATGCCGCTGTGCCGGCAGGACCCGCCCTCTCGCCGCGTCTCGCCGCGATCGCGGCGCTCGTCCCAGACGGCAAGGTGGTCGCCGACATCGGCACCGATCACGCGCTCGTCCCGGCGGCGCTCGTCGCCAGCGGTCGGATCGCGCGGGCGATCGCCTCGGATCGCAGCCCCGGCCCGCTCGCCGCGGCTCGGCGGACGCTCGCCCTCCACGACGTCGACGAGAAGATCAGCCTCCGCCTCGGCGAGGGCCTGACGACGATCGACGAGGGCGAGGTCGACGTGATCATCATCGCCGGCATGGGGCCCGACAGCGTGCGCTCGATCCTCGGCGCGGGGAGCGAGCTCCTGCCGTCGATCGAGCGCCTGGTGCTCCAGCCGAACGGCGACGTCGAGCCGGTCCGCCGGTGGCTCGTCCGCCGCGGCTGGGACCTCGTCGACGAGCGCCTCGTCGAGGAGCGCGGCCGCTTCTACACGGTCGTCGCGGCCGAGGCGGCGGTCGGCGGGCACCGGCGCTACAGCTCCGCCGACTGGCGCCTCGGGCCGATCCTCCGCTCGCGCCGCGGGCCGCTCTTCGAGCGCTTCGTCGCCGCCGAGCTCCGCCGCTGCGAGGCCGCGCTCGCCGAGCTCCGGCGGGCGCCGATCCCCAAGCGCCACCGGCTCGTCGCCCTCGCCAACGCCCGCGAGCTCCTCCTCGGCGAGCTCGTCGGCAGCGCGAGCGCGTCGCGCAACTGCTGAACTCGCGGGGCCGCGCCGCGCCTGCGGAGGGGTCGTCGGGCCCGCGGCCGTGGCGACTTCGTCGTCGACCTGCTACGACGGAGGGGATGCCGACGAGCGACGCGATGGACTCGGTCCGCCTCGACAAGTGGCTCTGGGCCGCCCGCTGCT
>JAGQIT010000695.1:0-2890 GCA_020431135.1 Myxococcales bacterium
CGTACATCTCGTTCTCCATCTTCATCGCCTCGACGATGATCACCGGCGCGCCCTTGTCGACGCTGTCGCCCTCGGCGACGAGGATGCGGACGACGCGGCCGGGCATCGGCGCCTTGATCTGGGCGCCCGCGGCCCCGCCGGCGCCGTTCTGGGCGAGCGCCGCCGCGAGGGCGGCCGCCTGCGCGGTCTGGACCTCGAGGTTGGCGCTGCGACCGGGGAGATGGGCGCTCGTCGGGAACGCCTGGCCGTCGAGGGTCACGCAGACGTGGCCGCCGCTGGCGTCGCGGACGACGAGCGTGCCGCCGGGGGCCGGCTGGACCTCGAAGGTCGCGCCGTCGACCGTGACCACGCAGGCCTCGCCCGGGCCCTGGCCCGAAGTGTCGACGGCGGCCTCGTGGGTGCGCTCGCCGACGCGGATGTGAAAGCTCTGACCTGCCATCGCGGCCCGGAAGACTAAGCGATGCCCGCCATCCCGTCCACGCCCGATCCCCTCGCCCGCGCCCAGCCCCGGAGCATCGTCCTCTGCGTCGGCCCTGGCGGGGTCGGCAAGACGACGACCGCGGCGACGCTGGCCCTCCAGGCCGCCTGCCGCGGACAGAAGGTCCTCGTCGTCACGATCGACCCGTCGCGCCGCCTCGGCCAGGCGCTCGGCTTCGAGAACGCGCCGGCGGGCACCGAGCTCGCGGTCGACAGCCCGGCGATCACCGGCACCGGCGGCTCGCTCCACGCCCTCCTGCTCGACGGCCGCGTCGTCTTCGACCGCCTCGTCGCCGCCTACGCCCCGAGCGAGGAGACCGCCGCGGCGATCGTCAAGAACCCGATCTACCGCGCGACCACAGAGAACCTCGGCGGCGCCCTCGAGTACGCCGCGATCGCCCAGCTCCAGCTCCTCCACGCCGAGGGCCGCTACGACCTCATCGTCCTCGACACGCCGCCGACCGCCAACGCCCTCGACTTCCTCGTCGCCCCCGAGCGGATCCAAGAGCTCGTCAACAACCCGGCGACGCGCCTGCTCACCGGCGGCGGCCGCCTCGGCTCGCGGATCCTCGGGATCGGCAACGGCATCGTCATCAAGACCCTGAGCACGATCGGCGGCGGCGACTTCGTCCGCGACCTCGGCGAATTCCTCCGCGACTTCTCCGAGGTCTTGGAGGCCTACCGCAACCGCGCCGGCGACTTCCAGGAGCTCCTCGCGTCGCCGGCGGCCGGGGTCATCCTGACGACCTCGGCGTCGCCCTTCAGCGTCCGCGAGGCGGTGCACTTCCTCGGGGTGCTGCGCGGCCGCGGCCTCCGCGTCGACGGCGTGATCCTCAACCGCGTCCTCCCGCCCTTCGCCCCGCTGCCGGCGCTCGAGCTCCTGCGCCCGCCCCTCGCCCGCCAGCTCGGCGACCAGGCCGACGCCGCGCTCGAGCGGATCGTCGCCGCCTACGCCGGGCTCCGGGCCGAGGGCGAGCACAGCCTCGCCGCCGTCCGGGTGATCCACGAGGCCTACGCGGACCTGCCGATCTGGGCGCTGCCCCGCCAGGAGCCGCCCCCCACCGCCCTCAGCGACCTCCACGCCCTCGGCGGGCAATTCGTCGAGATGCGCACCTGAGCCGGCCTCCGGGCGCGATCTCGCGCTTGCCTACGTTCTTAACAAAGCGAACAAAAGCAACTATCGTCCTCCGACGATGTCGCGTCTGTCGAAGGTCGTTCGCGCTCACATCTCCCTCCTCGGCGCCTTCGGGAGCCTCGGAGCCCTCGCGCTCACCGTCGCCTGCGTGGTGACCCCTGCGGCGACCTCGAGCGACAGCGACGGCGCCTCGAGCTCGTCCGGCTCCTCCTCCGACGCGAGCTCGACGTCCGCGAGCGGCGGATCGATGTCGTCGACGAGCGCCAGCGGCTCGAGCACGTCGACCGCGACCTCGACCTCCGACAGCTCGGCGGCATCGACCGACGACTGCAACTTCGTCTGCGAGCCCGACCTCCCGCCGGGGCCGCCCGGCCAGGGCTGCGACCCCTTCAACCCCCTCGACGACTGTCCCGAGGGACACAAGTGTTCGTACTGGGGCATGGAGAACCACGGCAACTGGGAGAACACCGCCTGCGTGCCGATCACCGGCGACGGCAAGGACGGCGACCCGTGCAAGGTCGCCGACTACCCGACCTCGGGCGCCGACGACTGCGCCCCTGGCTTCTTCTGCTGGGATTTCGACGAGCGCGGCGTCGGCACCTGCACGACGATGTGCACAGGCTCGCAAGAGGCGTGGATGTGCCCCGACGGCTTCTCGATCGTCGGCGGCCGCCTGATCTGCCTGTGCGAGCCGAGCTGCGATCCCCTCGGCGACGACTGCGAGCCCGACGAGCTCTGCACCTACGGCTACAGCGACGCGTTCCTCTGCATCTTAGCCCCCAACGCGCTCAGCGACCCCGGCGAGCCCTGCGAGTACCTCAACGGCTGCGCGTCCGGGTCGCTGTGCACCTCGACGCAGTACCTCCCGACGTCGGCCTGCAACGGCTCCGCCAACTGCTGCGCCCCCTTCTGCGACCTCGGCGACGGCCAGGGTCCGGGCAACGTCGCCTGCGAGGGCGTCGCCAAGGAGGTGCCCGAGGTCGAGTGCGTGCCCTTCTACGACGAGGGGCAGGCGCCCGCGGGCTTTGAACACGTCGGCCTCTGCGCTGTGCCATAGGAGACGCTCCCGCAGGTCGGCGCGCGCTGTCGCATGGGCGTCGGCGTCGCCGAGCTCGACGTCACCGGCGAGCTGCACACGGTCGAGATCCACGTCAGCGACGAGTTCGGGACGGTCGCCGGCATGGCCGCGCACATCACCGTCGACGACGGGGCCTGCGGCGACCTCCTCACCGGCCGCGACGACTTCGAGTTCGTCACCACCCACCCCGGCTCGAACCT
>JAGQIT010000695.1:2990-5875 GCA_020431135.1 Myxococcales bacterium
GCGGACTTCAGCGTCGACCTCGACGTCCTCTGATCGCAGGGCGTCGCCCGACCGACGCTCGCACGCCCGCGCAGGCCTCGGCCTGGGCGGGCGTCGCTGTGCAGGCGCCAGCGCGGGCGAGCGGCGAAAGAGGCGTTGACGCCCGCGCCTCGCTGGCCAAGGATGCCGGCGATGGGCTGGGGCTCCGCCGCGCTGCTCGCCTTCGGGGTCGTCGCCCTGATCTACGTCGTCCGCCGCGCCCGCTACTACGGCCGGCTGTTCGCGCCCGAGCACCTGCGTGAGCTCCAGGCGGCCTTCGTCGAGCTGGTGGAGAGCGTCCCGGAGCGCGACGACCCGGCGACCGCGCCCGCCCCCGACGACGCCCGCGGCTGCTCGCGCGTGACCTCCCAGGGGCTCGCGCTCGTCGTCACCCGCCACCGCACCGACGAGGCCGCGGTGCTCCACATCTCGATCAGCCAGCGCGATCGGCCGACGACCCAGGCGGTCGCCTCGCGGGCGGCCTTCATCATCCTCGCCACCCTCGCCCGCAACCCCGCCGAGCTCTCGCCATTCTTCTCGGCGAGCCGCGTCTTCCACCTCGTCCTCGTCTACCGCGGCGAGGCGATGACGCGCCCGCTCGAGCTGCGCCCCGCCGACGAGGTGCTCGCCGAGTACATGACCAGCTACCGGCCGGTCTCCTTCGCCTACCGCGAGCTCCCGGCCGGGGAGTAGCGCTCTAGTCAGCAAACGCGACGACGGAAGGTCCGACGAGGCGCCGCGCGGGGGCGATCTGGGTCAACGAGGACAGCCGAGGGCGCGGGACTCTCGCTCCGGGTAGTGGAGGGCGAGCCGACGGGCGACGCTCGCGGAGACGTCGCCACGCCGAGGCCGCCGCGTCGCAGGAGCGCTACGACGTTCCCCCTGCGTCCGCGCGGCGGCCCTCGGGCCCCCGCAGAGCCTGCGCGATCGCGCGCGCCCCGAGGTGTCCCCTCAGGGTGGAAGCCCGCGGGGCCCTCGGTTATTTTTTCGGGGAATGCGACGCCGCACGGTTTCTTTCGTTTTGTTGGGCTCTCTCGTCGGAGTCGCGCTGATGAGCCCGACCGCGAGCGCCGAGCCGTCGCGGCCGGTCATCGACAACCCCTACCGCGTGATCCCGGACGGACCGCTGGTGATCGACCTCAGCCCCGAGGCGGTCGCCGAGCGCCGCGCCCAGCCGCCCGAGCCTGAGCCGATCCCCTTCTCGGACCTCGACAAGTACATCCTCGACAAGGAGCCGGAGCCCGACCTCGAGTGGATCGCCAACCGCCCCGGCCTCCCCGAGGGCTGGGTGCAGCTCGGCGACGAGGTCGTGCCGCAGGCGGTCGCCGAGGGGGCTGAGGTCCGCTCCGGCGCCCTCCCGGACGACTTCGCCGCGGACCTCGGCGACGTCGACCAGGAGGCGCTCATCGACGACATCTGCGCCTTCCCGGACGCGGTGCCGCCGGGGATCTACGAGGGCAAGTGGCCGCCGAGCGGCGAGTACCCGCGGCGCGGCACGATCTACCTCAACTACCTCGGCGGCGTTCTCTACAACGGCAACGGCGAGAACTCGGCGGAGAACTACTCGGTCCTCGCGCTGACCAACCACCCCTTCCCGTCCTTCGGCGGCGGCGAGGAGCGGGCGATCGCCATCGCCCAGTCGGTGCAGGCCGACTTCGACGAGTGGGCGATCCGCGTCGTCTACCTCGAGCGCCCGCACAAGACGATCCCCTACGTCATGGCGATGGTCGGCGGCCACTGGTCCGACACCACCGCGGGCGCCTCCGGCGGCGTCGCGCCGTCGGCCGACTGCGAGGACGTCGGGATGCGCAACGTCTGCTACTCGTTCACCAACCTCCAGGGCGTGAACACGCAGTCGAACATCATCGGTCAGGAGGTCGGGCACACGATGGGCCTCGGCCACACCTACGGCAGCGATCGCATCATGGCCTACGGCTACGCGACCGGCGGCTCGGCGGACATGATCTTCGGCAACGACTGCGCCGAGATCTACGTCGCCCCGGACCAGGGCACGGCCTGCGGCGGCGTCAACAAGTGCCACTGCGGCGACGGCGAGCACCAGAACGACCAGGCGACGATCTCGGCGATCTACGCGGCCCCGGGCCCCGACATGGTCGAGCCGACGATCGACTTCCTCGCGCCGATGGACGGCCAGCTCTACGAGTCGGGCGCCGGCGTCGACGTCGAGGTCGACGTCTGGGACGACTACGGCGGCTACGGCTGGAAGCTGATGATCTACCAGGAGGGCGAGCTCCTCGGCGAGCAGTACGACTACGCGCGCGGGCGCAAGTTCACGCTCCTCGGCGCCCCGGACGGCACCTACGATCTCGTCGCCGAGATCGAGGACCAGGCCGACCACATCGTCCAGAAGCGGATCACGATCCAGATCGGCGTCGACGGAGGTTCCGGCACCGGCACCGACACCGCCGGCACCGGGGGTACGGCGGGCACCGCCGGCAGCGACACGGACACGGCGACGGGCGGCACCGCCGGCACCGCCGGCACCGACTCCGAGTCTGACTCCGCGACGACCGGCACAGGCGTCGACGACGAGGAGGGCTGCTCGTGCCGGACCGCCGGCGACGACCGCCGCGGGCTCCTCGGCTTCGGCGCGCTCGTGCTCCTCGGCCTCGCCCGCCGCCGGCGCTAGCCGAGCGCCCGCCGTCACAGGAGCGCGTCCACTCGCGCCGCGGCCCTGCTAGGCTGGGCCCGTGACCCTCGCACACGGCGCGCTCCTCAAGGGCACCCGCGACGCCTACCGCCTCGATCGTCGCCTCGGTGAGGGCGGCTTCGGTGAGACCTGGGCGGCGACGCGGGAGGCGGACGACCTCGCGGTCGCGGTGAAGATGCTCCGCATCGATCGCCTC
>JAGQIT010000695.1:5930-7454 GCA_020431135.1 Myxococcales bacterium
CTCGACCACCCGGCGATCCCGAAGGTCTACGACTACTTCTCCGCGGGCCTCGACGGATCCGCGGCCGCCGGCGACGCGGCTGAGGGCGCGCCGCCGACCTGGTTCCTGGTCCAGGCCTTCGCCCCCGGTCGCTCGCTCCGCCAGATGATCGGCGACCGCGGCCGCCTCGACAACGCCAAGGCCGAGGTGCTCCTGCGCCAGCTCCTCGCCGTCCTCGACTACCTGCACAGCCGCCACCCGCCGGTGATCCACCGCGACATCCACCCCGGCAACGTGATCGTCGGCGCCGACGGGCGGGCCTCGCTGGTCGACTTCGGGGCGATCCAGGACCGCCTCCGCGGCGACAAGGGGGGCTCGACGACGATCGGCACCTTCGGCTTCGTGCCGATGGAGCAGCTCGTCGGCAAGGCGCGGCCGGCCTCCGACCTCTACGCGCTCGGGATGACGATGCTGGTCGCGCTCAGCCACCGCGAGCCGGAGGAGCTCCCCTACGACGAGGGGGCCTCGAAGGTGCGGGTCGACGAGGCGGTCCCCGGCCTCGCCCCCGGGATCCGGCGGGCGATCTCGGGGATGGTCGAGCCGCTGGTCGGGCAGCGCCCGCAGAGCGCGGCCGAGGCGCTCGCCCTCCTCGACCGGCCGGCCCTGCCGGCGCCCCGCGAGGCGAAGACGCGCGTCGTCGCCCCGGCCGAGGCCCCGCCCTCGGCGATCTGGCGGACGATCGGCGCCCTGGCGATCGGCGGCGGGCTCCTGGCCGCCGGGGCGATCTACATCCTCTTCTTCGACGCCTTCTCGGAGACCGAGCTCGTCCGGATCTCGATCCTCTGGGTCGCCCCGGTCGCCTTCGGCTTCGGCGTCCGCTGGGGCGAGCGCTCGCCCCTGGCCACCGGCTTCCTCTGGAGCGGGGTGGCCGTCTTCCTGCTCATCCTCTTCATCTACGGGATCTTCCCGTCGCTCTAGGCCGGCGGGGAGCGGCCTCGGCCGGCCTGCGCCGGCGATCAGCGCGAGTGGGCCCCGAGCGGCGCGGCGCGGAGAGCGCGAAAGCTTTTCCGGACGGGCGCTCGCGCGCGGAAATTCGTGCATTCGCCGCCGCATCGCTTGCGGCTTAGCTTGGCGGCGACCCCATGAAGCGCAACGAGCCCATCTCCCACATCATGTCCAAGGATGTCCTCTCCGTGCACGTCGCCCAGAAGCTGAGCGACGTCCGCAAGCTCCTCCTCGAGCACGGGATCCACCACGTGCCGGTCGTCAGCGGCAAGCGCCTGGTCGGCATGATCTCGGCGACCGACATGATGCGCCTCTCGCTCTCGGCCTACGGCGGCGACGAGCAGTCCCTCGACACCGTCCTCGATCATCAGTTCTCGATCGAGGAGGTGATGATCAAGGAGCTGGTCACGCTCGACGAGAAGGGCACCGTCCGCGAGGCGGCCGCCAAGCTCCGCGGCGGCCACTTCCACGGGCTCCCGGTGGTCGACGGCGAGGGCAACCTCCTCGGCCTCGTCACCACCACCGACCTGATCAACTACC
>JAGQIT010000696.1 GCA_020431135.1 Myxococcales bacterium
GGCCGCGTCGAGGATCGCCTCGCGGGTGCGCTGCATCGCCGCCGTCCGGCCGGCCATCTCGTAGCGTCGAGCCATGTCCCCGCCCTTCGATTAGGTCTTGACACCATTCAATATAACGCCACACTAGGGAAAGCGCCACCATCCGCGCCCACACCCCAGGAGTCCACCCATGACCCGCTTCCTCACCTACGTCTCCCCCGCCGTCGGCCACACGCTCCCGCTGGTGCCCGGGCTGCTCGAGCTCCGGCGACGCGGACACGAGGTGCACGTGCGGGCCATCCCGAGCCTCGTGCCCGTGCTGCAGGCTGTCGGGCTCGAGGCTGCCGCCGTGGCTCCGGCTGTCCTGGGCGACCCGGTCTCCGCGCAGGCGGACCTGGTCGCCCGTGGCCGCTCCAACGGCCCCGACCTCGACGCGGCGATCGCCGAGGCGCGCGCCAGCGGCCGGCCGATCCTCTCGCTGCGCCTCCTCGGCGAGCTCGGCGAGCCGCTGAGCTGCGCCAACAGCCGCCTCTTTCGCACGATCCTCTACCCGGCGCTCGCCCCCGTGCTGCGCGAGCGCTTCGTCCTCCACTGGAGCAGCGAGCGGCCCGCGCCGGTGATCACGATCGACTACGGCGACGGCCGCACCCTCACGCGGACGATCACCGGCAACTCGATCCACTACGTTCTCGACGCCGACGGTCGGCCCGTCGACGCGATCCCCGGGCTCGTCGCGCCGCCGGTCTTCCAGCGCCTCCTCGAGCGCGCGGCGGCCCTCGAGCTCGAGGTCCGCGGCCAGGGGGAGGGGGTCCGCCAGCGCCGGCTCATGGACCACCACAGCCAGCGCCTCGGCGAGCTCGGCGTCGCCTGGACCGCGGAGATGCGGGCGATCGGCGAGAGCCCGTCGCGCCTGCCCCCGCGGCCAGGCGGTCCGCGGAGCGGGCGGACGCCGCGGGCGGCCGAGGCGATGCCGCTGGCGGTGTCGAAGATGAGGGTCGAGATGCCGATGCTCGACGGCCTCGGGATCGGCGGACCTACGGACGACGCGCTGTGGTCCCGCGTCGCCGGTCGCCACCTCGGCGAGAGCGAGCTTTCGCCGGCGAGCCTGCGGGCGATGGGCGCCCTCGAGGCGATCACGCCGGCGATGCGCGAGGCGAGCGTCCGCAGCCTGGCGACCGACACCGTGCAAAACGAGCACCTCCTCCACCGGACGATCCACCAGTGGTTCGCCGACGGCAGCGCCGGCGGGGCGACCCTCGAGGCGCTCAACCGCCGGGTCTACGACGGCCTCTTCCTGACGCCGCGCGGCGATCCGACGCTCGGGATGGCGCCGCCGGAGGTCTTCTCGGGGCTCGCGGGCGGCGGCTGGACGACGACGACGCGCTGAGACAGGGCGGCGGGCGCAGCGAAGGTGGGGGCCGCAGGGGACAGCGGCGCCTCGCCGCGCTCGCGCGTCCGTAGTGTCGTCGAGGAGGACGCGCCCTCGCGCCGTGAAGCAGGTCCAGGACGCGGCCGTACGGGCCGCGTCGCCTGTCCGTTCCGCCCGTCGATTCGACGCGACGACGGGCTCCCGGCGGGTCTCGGCGTTGGGCTAGGATGTCGGCGATGGATCGCCTCGGTCGCCTCGCGTTGACTCTCCTGCTGACAGCTCCGCTCGCCTGCAGCGGCGACGACACCGGCAGCGGCGGCAGCGAGGCGACGAGCGCGACCGGGACGACGGGGAGCACCGGCACGGGGAGCGCCTCGGCGACGACCGGCGCGACCGAGACCGGCACGACCGGCGGCGCCACCGACGGGATGACGACCACGGGCACGACCGCCGGCGACAGCGAGACGACCGCGAGCGAGACCACCGGCGTCGACGCCTGCGCCGAGTCGCCGCACTACCGCGTCGGCGCGGCGATCCGCGACGTCACGGGGCCGAGCGCCGAGCTCGTGATGATGGGCTACTCGATGCCCGAGCAGAAGGCCGAGGGGATCAGCACGCGCCTGTGGTCGCGGGCCTTCGTCGTCGAGCACCCGTGCAGCGGCGGCCGCGTCGTCTTCGTCAGCGCCGACCTCGGCCAGGTCTTCCAGTCGGTCCACCTCGAGGTGCTGAGGCGCCTCGCGGCGAAGTTCGGCCCCGACCGCTACACCGCCGACAACGTCGCCCTGTCGGCGACGCACACCCACTCGGGGCTCGGCGGCTTCTCCCACTACACGATGTTCAACCTCGCGGTCGGCGGCTACGACCCGGACAACTTCGAGGCGATCGTCAGCGGCATCGTCGACTCGATCGTCGCCGCCGACGCGGGCCTCGACCACGCCGTCATCAAGATCGCCGAGGGTCCGCTCTACGACGCCAACTGGAACCGCAGCCCGCAGGCCTACGCCGGCAACCCGGCGCCCGAGCGCGCGGCCCACGAGGCCGAGATGAGCCGCGACACCAACACGCGGATGACCGTCCTCCGCTTCGAGCGGACGGCCGAGGGCGAGCTCGACGGCGAGCCCCTCGGCGCGCTCGCCTGGTTCTCGAGCCACGCGACAAGCGTCTCCAACCAAAACCGCCTGGTCAGCGGCGACCACAAGGGGCTCGCGTCCTACCTGCTGGAGCGCCACTTCGGCGCCGACTACACGGCGCCGCAGCCCTTCGTCGCCGCCTTCGCCCAGTCGGACGCCGGCGACGTCTCGCCCAACGAGGTCGTCCTCGGCGATCCCAAGAACACGGTCGTCCGCCCCTGCGACTCGGATCCGGATCCAGAGTGCGATGACCTGGCCAACGCCGCGGTCCACGGGAGCTGGCAGTACGAGCGCGCCCTCGAGCTCTTCGAGGCCGCCGACGAGCGCCTCGCCGGGCCGGCCGAGGGGCGCCTCGCCTTCATCGACATGGAGAACGTCACGGTCGCCCCGGAGTTCACCGGCGCCGGCGAGGAGACGACCTGCCGCGCGGCGATCGGCTTCTCGATCGCCGCCGGGGCGGAGGACGGCGTCGCCGTCGAGTTCATCGACGAGGGGATCGTCTACGGCGACCTGCCGAAGGTGACGATCGTCCCCGAGGACCAGGCGTGCCACGCCGAGAAGACGATCCTCCTGCCGGTCGGGCGCATGCAGCCCCACCCGTGGTCGCCGACGATCCTGCCGGCGCAGGTCGTGCGGATCGGCGGCCTCGCGGTCGTCCCGGCGCCCTTCGAGGTGACGACGATCTCGGGCCGGCGGATCCGCGAGACGGTGGTCTCGCGGCTCGCGGAGGCCGGCGTCACGCGGGCGGTGATCGCCGGCCTCAGCAACGGCTACTCGAGCTACGTCAGCACCCGTGAGGAGTACAGCGCCCAGCACTACGAGGGGGCGTTTACGCAGTTCGGGCCGTGGACCCTCGCGGCCTGGCAGCAGAGCTACGCGGGCGTCGCCGAGGCGCTCCGCGACGGCGCCCCGGCGGCGTCGACCGGGACGCCGCTCGACCTCACGGACGCCCAGGTCATCGAGGTCCCCGGGGTCGTCGCCGACTCGCCCTGCGTCCTCCTCGACGCCAAGCTCTGCCTCGGCGAGAAGTTCGGCGACGTCGTCGCGCCGCCGCCGGCGAGCGCCTCGGCCGGGGACCACGTCACGGTGACCTTCCGCGGCGCCCACCCGCGCAACGACCTCCGCCTCGGCGCGGGCTACATGGAGGTCCAGCGCCAGGACGGCGGCTCGTGGGTCGTCGTCGCCCGCGACTGGGATCCGGAGACGCGCTTCCGCTGGCGGCGGACCGGCGGCCCCCTGAGCCCGATGTCCGAGGTCGACCTCGAGTGGTGGATCCCCGCGAGCGTCACCCCTGGTACCTACCGGATCGTCTACCGCGGCGACGCGCGCTCGCTCGGCGGGGTCATCTCGCCGATCTCGGGGACCTCGCCGGCCTTCGCCGTCAACTAGCGAGCCGCGGCGAGAGCCCGCGCGCGGTCCACGGTCGCAGGTGCGCGACCCGACCCGGGTGTACACCGATGACCATCGGGAGCTATGGCGACATCGCGCCGCCGGCGCGGAGCCTGCCGGGGCCGCGCGCGCGCCTGCTATCGCGCGGCGAGGTGCGGACAAGTATCATGCACATATGGTCATGTCTGTTCGGACATGTCTGTGAGTCGCGACGTCTCCAGGTTGGCCGTCGCGGAGGTGGGCTTCCGCGGCGGCTCGCGTCGCGGCCCAGGCCTGCGCGGCGTGACGCCGCCGACGCTCACGACGCGGGGGCGCAGGTCTCGGAGGCCTCGGCGCGGACGAAGGCCGGGCGCGCGCGCACGCGGGCGAGGTAGTCAGCGGTCGGCGAGCGGTCCCGCAGGAGGCCGCAGTCGGCGGCCCAGACCAGGACGCCGCCGACGATCACGTCCGCGGCGGTGAAGCGCTCGCCGAGGAGGAAGGGGCCGCTCGTCAGGGCGCCGTCGGTGAGCGCGACGATCCGCTCGAAGGCCGCGCGCTCGTCGTCGCTCGCCGCCGCGCCGCCGAAGAAGTGGCGGACGTAGACCGCGTGGACGACCGCGTAGAGGTCGGTCATGGCGAAGAAGATCCACTGGAGGTAGCGGCCGCGCGCCGCGTCGTCGAGGGTCGGCGCGAAGCGGCGCTCGGGGTCGCGGTCGGCGAGGAAGCAGACGATCGCCGCCGACTCGAGGTAGGTCTCGCCGTCGACGACGAGCGCCGGGACCGAGCCGAGCGGGTGGACGTCGGCGACGTACTCGGGGCGCTTATGCTCGCCCTTGGCGAGGTCGACGGGGACGAGCTCGTGGTCGACGCCGAGCTCTTCGAGCATCCATCGGCAGCGAAACGACGAGGTCTTGGGGGCGTAGTAGAGTCGGATCATCGGTCTCTCCTGGGGTGGTCGGTCGGGAGGTCGAGGGTGAAGCGCGAGCCCTCGCCGAGGACGCTGTCGACGGTGATCTCGCCGCCCATCAGGCGAGCGAGGCGCTGGCTGATGGTCAGGCCGAGGCCGGTGCCGCCGAAGCGCCGCGTCGTCGAGTCGTCGACCTGCTGGAAGGCGTCGAAGATCCGCCCGAGGTCGTCCGCGGTCATGCCGATGCCGGTGTCGCGGACGACGAAGCGGACGCGCTCGCCGGCGCGCGCGGCCGACAGGGTGATCGCCCCGTCGCGGGTGAACTTCGCGGCGTTGCCGAGGAGGTTGAGGAGGATCTGGCGCAGGCGGAGCTGGTCCGAGCGGATCACGCCGAGATCGCCGGCGGGGCTGAAGTGGAGGGCGTTGCCGTTGGTCGCGGCCGCGGGCGCCGTCGCCTCGACGACGCGCTCGAGGAGCGGGAGAACGGGGAACTCCGCGAGCTCGAGCTCGACCTTCTCGGCCTCGATCTTCGACAGGTCGAGGATGTCGCTGATCACCTCGAGGAGGTGGCGGCCCGAGCGGACGACGCGGTCGAGGTCGGGGAGGGAGGCCGTCTCGCCGCGCTCGATCGACTCGTCGATGATCAGCTCCGTGTAGCCGAGGATCGAGTTCAGCGGCGTCCGCAGCTCGTGGCTCATCGTCGCCAGGAAGGTGCTCTTGGCCCGGTTGGCGGCCTCGGCGGCCTCGCGGGCG